>CAYPYM010000218.1:0-5909 GCA_964414435.1 uncultured Ignavibacteriales bacterium
GATCCTCACCACCACCGGTGTCCGGGGGAGGCGGCGGCGGCTTCTTGTAGGCGTAACGGGACAGGTCGGTCTTGAGGATGTGAGCGTCGATCACTGCCTGCGGCCTGGTGTCGACAAAGTGGGGACGCTCCACCAGGACGATGGTCGCTCCCTGGTCCGGTGAGGTCGGGAGATCGCGGTTCTGGCTGCAACCGAAAATCAACAGGATCGAGCAGCACAGGGCGAGCAGCAATAAGAGCTTCTTCATCTGGTTCCCTTCCCTAATGAGGTTGGTGTGACGGTTTTTGACGCAGGTCGAGGCCGGCGTCACTTAGGGACGCTTCCCTCCTTTCCGTGTGTGGGGTTACCCTCTCGAGCGGTGCATGCGATATCGACGGTTACATGCTGTCTGTATCTGGTGATTGCTTATACGAAAAATACATTCGGAGCCGGTTTTAACCAACACAAAAATGTCCATTTTTAGGCGGGTTGGGCTATTAAGTAGACAAACATAACCCTGTTTCACGCCACCTAAAGAACAAGGCCCGCCGTGGCCGACGGGCCTCATTTCGCAACGAGAAGGAAACACTAATCAGATATCAAAGCTGCCGTCGTACAGATCGGTATGGGCCGGGCTGACTTTCGCATGATGCAGCGTGCCCCATTCGATCATTTCAATCTCGGCGTAGGTCGCGACGGATTCACCAAAGATGTATCCCTCGGAGTTTATCGCCTCGAGGAAGTAATATGTCCACGCGCCGTTCTCGAGATCGTAGGCGTCATACGAATAGGTTGTGGTCGAGGCGGTTGCGATAAGCGTGCCCGGCAGGGCGTCCTCGTGGAAATCGCCGACCAGGCAAGCGTCGATCGTGCACAGCTTCTTGGAGCAGTTCGCAGCGTTGAAAAACGACATGACCCAGCCGTGGGTAAGATACCACAGGTCGGAGGAGATCAGGCACGATCCGTATTCTCTCGGGTCGTTGCCGTGACCCGAGTAGCAGAATGCGATTTCGTCGCCGGGATCGGCGCTGGCGACCAGCCATTCCAGACCGGCCTGGATGTTATCGGCGGTGGCGTCCATATCGAGATCCATACGGATCGTGAAGCCCTCGGCCTGCAGCATCGCCGCCATCTCTCTGGCGTCGTCGTCGCAGAACTCCAGGTCGTTGGTCGTTCCTTCGTAGTCCGAGATGCCGACTACATAGGCATACTTGTGGGCCGGGTTCGGGTTGGGATCCGAACCGGTGTCGGCCGGCGGCGGCGGGGTCGGAGCCGGCTTCTTGTAGGCGGCCGGGACGACCTTGAGGGTCATGGTCATCTGATCGACAACACTCTGGGGACGGGTTTCAACAAACTGCGGCCGCTGAACCAGATTGATCGTGGCCGGTTCGGTCGGGGAGAGGCTGCGGTCGGGAGTCTCGCTGCAGCCGAACACGAGCAGCATCGCGCAGCACAACGCAAACGGTACCAAAAGCTTCTTCATGAGACGTTCTCCGTGATGTGATTGGTGAGATGCGGTTTCAGCAGGGTCAAGCCTGCGCCTGGGCGATCGGTGTCCTCCCTTCGCGTGCATCCAGGTCAAGTGTGATCGAAGCAGCGTATCGGCGGCTACAGGCTGTTCGGGTTCTCGTGCCCTCTCCGTCTAGTAATGAAAAGACGGTCGCACGAGACGAACTGATACATTTTTGTCCACGAAAGGCGGACGGCGACACGACTTTTTCGGCCGGCCGGGGGGGCAGGTATGCCGCCGATGCACACCGCTAATTGCGGAACATCACCGGTCTCGTCCTGTTATAGAAAGCGGACGAGAAAGCCGCCACAGCGAATACGCGCAGCATCCGCCGCTACTCCCGCCAGCCCGTATTTCTCCGCCCTTCCATCTTGACAACCGACGGCTCAATGACGAGAGGATTCCGGGATTGATATATGCCATTCTTCAAAGACCGGGCCGACGCCGGACGGCAACTGTCGGAGTTGGTGGGCTCGTTTGCTCGCCGGAGGGAATTGGTGACCCTCGCTCTGTTTAGCGGCGGGATACCGATCGCGGTTGAGATCGCCAAACGACTCGGCCTTCCGCTCGATGTCCTGGTTGCGCAGGAACTCACCGTGGACCGTCCGAATCCCCGCCCGTTCGGGGTTGTATCGCCGCGAGTCGAGGTCATCAACCACACGATTGCCGATCGTTACCGCTTGACTGAAACCGACATAGCCGAACGGGTCGCGGCCGCGCGCCGGGCCGTCGCCTCACTGCGCCGCGAACTCGACTACCCCCGGCCGCTCTCGCGACTCGCGGGGAGGACCGTACTTTTCATAGACGACGGTCTGTCGTCCCGCGCCCATCTGGAATCGGCGCTGGTAGCGGTGCGGGCGACCAAGCCGGGCCGCCTCATTTTACTGCTGCCGACGGTCGAACCGGGCACAGCCGACCTCATCTATCCGCTGGTCGACGACCTTATCTGCGTCGTTGCTCCCCAGTCGACCTTTGCCCTTGACCGCTGGTACGCTGATTCCGGAGGTGTGACAATTGACGACGCAAGGCGGCTGCTCCACGGGAGTGCCGCCTGAGATGGACGAAGCAGAAAATCTGACGCAAATAAATATGAGAGGAGAACGAATATGGTTCATCGACGATACGCCGCGATGATGGTGCTGATGCTGGCCCTGGCCGGATCAGTGCTGCTGGCCGTCGGTTGCACTAGCAACAATAACGACACGTTCAGCAATGGATGGCAGCCGGTCGGCAACCCCGGCGCGAACGCCATCTGGATTTACCAGTATCACTTCACCCCGGAGACGCTGACGGTCGCGTCGGGGACAGAGGTAACGTTCACTAACAAGGACGCCTTTCCGCATAACATCACCAGCGGAACCCCGAGCCATCCCGACAGTCTTTTCGACTCAGGCGTCCTGACACAGGGAATGAGTTTCACGCATCTGTTTGATCAGCCCGGGGAATTTCACTATTTTTGTTCCACCCACCCCGACTCGGGTAGGGGTCTCGTTATCGTAAACTGAGGGACCCGGACAGGTACGGAGGAAGCGTTATGGAACGCAGAGTAGTCGAAAGTCTTAATATGGAGATATCCCGGATCGGCCTCGGCGCCTGGGCGATCGGCGGCTGGATGTGGGGCGGCGCCGACGAGCGGCAGTCAATCGACACGATCCGCGTCGCCCTTGAAAAGGGCGTCAACCTCATCGACACCGCGCCGGTCTACGGGTTCGGCCGCTCCGAGGAAATCGTCGGCAAGGCGCTCCGCCAGCACGGTCACCGTGACAAAGTTATCCTTTCGACCAAGTGCGGCCTCGAGTGGGACAACGGCAAGGTCTGGCGCAACGCCACGCGCTCCCGGATCCGGACGGAAATCAAGGACTCCCTGCGCCGCCTGCAAACCGATTATATCGACATCTACTTCGTTCACTGGCCCGATCTGGAGACACCGTTCGAGGAAACCGCGGCAGCGCTGAATGAACTTTTCCATGACCGAACAATCCGCGCCATCGGCGTGAGCAATTTCTCGCCGAAGCAGATGGATGCATTCCGCGGCGAGGCACCGCTCCAGATCGTGCAGCCGCCGTACAATCTGTTCGAGCGCGAGATCGAGCACGATATCCTTCCGTACTGCCGGTCGAATACTATCGCTACGATGACCTACGGCGTGATCTGTCGCGGTCTGCTCTCGGGAAGGATGACGGCCGACAGCACATTCGAAGGCGACGATCTGCGGAAGGACGATCCGAAGTTCAAGCCGCCGCGGTACGCGCAGTACCTCAAGGCGGTCAAACTTCTTGACGACTATGCAAGCCGGCGCCACGGGCGCGGCGTTGTGCAGCTGGCCGCCCGCTGGGTACTCGATCGGCAGGTGGACATTGCGCTGTGGGGAGCGCGACGGCCGGAACAGCTCGACGCTCTTGACGATCTCGACGGGTTCGCGCTCACGGAGGAGGACCACCGCGAAATTGAGGCGATTCTCGAATCGGCCGTCACCGATCCGGTCGGGCCGGAGTTTATGGCACCGCCCAGGCGGGCGCCCCAGCGAGCGCGCTGAACCGGGTTGCCAACAATCGGGGAAAAGCAAAAAGCCGTCGGCGGTGTGGATCCCGCTGACGGCTTTTCCCTGCTCGAATCCGTCTGAGCATTAACTCGAGGCGGTCACTTTGAATCGGCCTACAATTTTGTCCAGACCCTCGGCCAGGCGGTGAAGTTCCTCCGCCACCGAGGCCGACTGCGCAGCGCCGTTGGCCGTCTCGACCGTCACCGATGAAATGTGGTCGACACTGCGGGCGATGTGTTCGGCGGTTGTCGATTGCTCCTCGGCCGCCGTAGCGATCTGCTGGATCATCTCCATCACCTGCCGGGACATGTTGACAATTTCCTTGAGGCTGTTGCCGGCCCGATCGGTGAGTTCCCGGCCCTGCTCGGTCTCGGTGAGAACGGACTGCATCGAATCGACCGCGGCCCTCGTTTCACCCTGAATGGCCTTGATCATTTCGGAAATGTCGCCGGTGGCGCGGCCGGTCCGGTCGGCCAGCCGGCGGACCTCGTCGGCCACTACGGCGAACCCGCGGCCCTGCTCGCCCGCCCGGGCGGCCTCGATCGCGGCGTTGAGCGCCAACAGGTTGGTCTGGTCCGCGATCTCGTCGATCACCGTGATCACCTCACCGATCTGATCGACCGACTGCGCCAGCCGCCCGACCGAATCAGCCGAACAGCGGGCCACCTCGGCCATATGCTGGATGCCGAAAATGGTAGTGCCAATAATGTCGCCGCCGCCGATTGCGGTATCGGCCGCTGTCTTCGCCAGATCACTGGCCGACCCGGCGTTCTGCGAAGACTCGACAATGGCCGCGGTCATCTGTTCCACGGCCGTTGAAACCCGGTTGACCTCACCCGACTGATCACCCGCCCCGCGGGAAAGCTGCTCCGCCGACGCCGCGATCTGAGAGGCGGTGCTGACGAGGCGGCCGGAGTGATCGGCCAATTCCCTCACGATACCGGTCAGATTGGACGACATCCGGTTGAACGAAGTCGCCAGAACGTCGTGCTCCCCGCGCGGTGAGACCTCCACCCGGAGGTCGCCGGCGGCGATACGCTGGGACGATGAGGCAAAGCCCCGGATATACTCGATGAGATTGCCGATTGATCTCAACAACTGCCCGATTTCGTCGTTGCGGGCGGTCGCCACCTCCTGGTTGACATCGCCGGCGGCGGCGGCCTCCAGCTTGACCTGCACCTGGTGCAGCGGTTTGAAGATCCCGCGGCTGAGTATCCAACCGATACTGGCGACGAGAACGAGTCCGCCGGCGATCGCCAGCATGACCACCCGCTTACTGTCCGCGGCCATCCGGGCCGTGACCGCCCCTTTCGATTTCACCAGCTTCATGCCGCCGATGACCGGCGTGGCGTCGATATCGTGGCAGTCCTGACAGGCCTTTGTATTCTCGAAGACCTTGTATGTTACGACCGCCGGCTCGCCCGCGATTTCCGCTACGACCGTGCTGTCGCGCCGTTCGCGCAGCAGCCGGCGCCAGAGCTGGTCGGTTGTCTCTTTATCCAGATGGGCTTTGTTCGAAGACCGTCGGATGATGCCGTCCTCGTTGACGACCGAAATTTCCTTAACAACTCCGCTTTCCTGCATCTGCTCGAACTCCGGCTGAATCTCCTCGTTGGAGCCGTTCAGCATCATCAACTCGATGTTTCTGGAGATCGCCCAGACGATTTCGCGGCTCGAGTCGTCGTAGACATCGGCCACGGTGCGATGCTGCTGTCGGTTGTTGACGAACAGGAACGAGCCGATGACGACTATCAGCGCCGCCGCCAGGAAAAGCGTCACTCGGAATTTTAGTGATGATTTCATGTGTTTCCCTCGGTATCCCTACACTGCGTTTTGTTGCCAGCCTTTGCATGGATTATCGGCCGAATTCAAAATCAT
>CAYPYM010000219.1:0-5581 GCA_964414435.1 uncultured Ignavibacteriales bacterium
GGTTGGCGGCATAATCGTACGGGATGTAGTTCCCGGAGCGGTCCGATTCGAACCAGTTGCCGGCGAGCGGAATCGCCGGGGTGAGGAACAGCACGAGTGAAACAGCGGATACAAAGGTGCGCATTCCGCCGGGCGCCTTCTCGACCGTCTGGCGGATGGACGCGATTATAAAGGCCAGGCCGACACCGATTGCGAGCCCGAACAGAATAAAGGCAGGGGTCCAGAAGTAGTCGCGGTCGCGGACTTCGAGATAGTCCTGCCCCGCGCGTGTCATTCGAGTGCCGTCGGCGAAGTTCATATACAGCACCAGCCCGACCGAGCAAAGGAGCAAGAGGAGCACCAATGGGAGCCCGCGTCTGGGTCGCCGTCGGACGATCTCCCAGAGGCCGAACAGGCCGACGAGGATCGGGAAGACCGAACCGGCGCCGGTCAGGCCGTACTGCTCGTGGAAGAACCGCCAGAAGCCCATGCGGTTGAAATTGCCGAACTGGTTCTCCCATTCGGCGCGGCGCTTGAACATGCGGTCGACCATGGACTCCGCCCCGTACTGCTTGCGGTCCATGAAGTCGACCGTGGCGCGGATCGACTCGGGATCGTTTTCGTTTATGGAGGGGTGATCGGCGGCCCGAATCGGGATGAAGGCGTTGATCGAAAATCCGAGTGCTGCCATGACGAGGATCAGCAGGGCGGTTTTCCAGCCTCGGAGCACATTGACGAAGCCGAGGAGGACGATGATGAGGGCGCCGGCCGCCATGCCGTAGGCGAAGGTCGGGACATCGATCATGAGCGTTGCGATCGCGGCGATGGCGACGAGGATCTCCCAGCGGATATGTTTGCGGACGAGCAGGGCGAGCATCAGGGTGGCCGCCAGGGTGAGCACGATAAAGGCGGTGTACCCCTTGAAGACCCAGAGCAGAACGACCAGCAGGGTGGCGAAACCGACGAATCCGGCGGGCATCAGGTTGACGGTAACCGCTTCGTCGGTGCGCGGCCCTTTCAGATAGCGCACGACGAGGTATACGGCGAAGGCGTTGAGGAGTACGAAGAGGCCGACCCCGATCATTTCGATGCTGCCGGTGTCCGCGGTGCTTCCGTTCATCTGGCGGGCGACGGCGACAAAGAGCGGCAGCAGCGAGACGACGAAGCCGCCGCCGACAAACAGGTGCATGCGGGGGATCTGCTCGAAGGAAAAGACATAGAGGAAATAGAACAGGGCGGTGATCATCACCGGCACGTAATAGGGCACTTCGCCCGGCCGGGAAGACATGGCGAATATCATATACAATTCGAGCACCAGCCAGATCGCGACCGCGTACCAGGTTGACGTCGGGGCATCCTTGCGAATAATAAAGAAGAGCGCAACGATCGGCACGGCCAGGAAGACGGTCATGTGGACGCCGACGCCGATGAAGGCGAGAAAGATGGCCAGGAGCATGATCTTCTCGCCGAACGGGGTTTCGCGGTGATCGTAATAGATCAGGCCGAGCCAGAAAATGCAGAGGGTGAGGGCCATCGCGAGTCCGTAGACCTCGGCCTCGACCGAGTTGTTCCAGTTGGTCAGGCCGAACGCGGCGAAGAGGGCGCCGGCGAAGCCGCCGCCGTAGATGATGATCCGGTTGAAGGTGGAGTCCTTATCGGCGAACCAGGCGCGCAGGAGCCGCACGACGATCAGGTAGCCGAAGAGGGCGGTGAAGGAGTTGCTGACCGACGAGAACCAGTTCACCTGCACGGCCGGGTCGCTGAAGAACGGGAGTACCGTGAACAGCCGGGCGAACATGACGTAGAGCGGTGAGCCGGGCGGGTGGGGCACGCCGAGCACGTGGGCGGCGGCGATGAATTCGCCGCAGTCCCAGAACGAGACGGTCGGTGCTTTGGTGAGTGTGTAGACGATCAGGGCGATCAACCAGACAGCCAGGGCCACGAGGGCGTTGGCGCGGTCGAACGGTCGGTCCATACCGGTCTTGATATCGGGCATCCTTACCGCATACGTATGCCTCGTCCGCGGCGCTTCCGTCGGCGGACTAAGTCGTTGTCAGCCAAAATGCTGAATATAAGGGTTTTTTGAGCCGTGTCCACCCCCTTTGACGGAAATGTTCGTGGCAACAAACAGAGCCGTCAAAGGGGCCGGGCCGGTCACTGGCCCTGAGCGGACCCTGCTTCTTTTACAAAGGTGTCGAGGATACCGTTCACAAAGCCGGACGACTCGCCGGTCGAGTACTTTTTGGCCAGTTCGATGGCCTCATTGAGGACGACCTTGACCGGCACGTCTTCCCCGTCGACCAGCTCGACCAGCGCCATCCGGAGGATTACCCGGTCGATCGCGGCGATGCGGCGGATGTCCCAGTTGGTGGCGAGCCGTTTGATCTGGTCGTCGGCCCAGGCGGTTTTCTTCAGAACGGCCCCGTACAGATGACGGGCGAACAGCACGTTTTTCTCGGCGAGCGCTTCGGTTTCGAGCAGCCGCTTGAGGCTTTCCTCCGGGTGGCCGTCGCCGAATTCGCAGGCATAGAGGGCCTGCAGGACGAGCTCGCGCGCGTGGCGGCGCGGGGATTCGGACATACTCACCCGAGCGCCTGGTACAGGTTGACCATCTCGACCGCGGCTTCGGCGGCGTGCCAGCCCTTGTTCCCCGCCTTGGTGCCGGAGCGTTCGATCGCCTGTTCGAGGGTGTCGGCGGTCACGATGCCGTAGATCACGGGAATGCCCGAATCGAGCGCGAGCTTGGCGATGCCCTTGGACGACTCGGCGGCGATATACTCGAAATGCGGGGTTTCGCCGCGGACGATGGCACCGAGACAGATGACGGCGTCGTACTGGCCCGATTTGACCATTTTGGCCGCGACATACGGAATTTCGAACCCGCCGGGGCAGTAAGCCACGCTGAGGTTTTTCTCCTCGGCGCCGTGGCGGATGAGGCAGTCGATCGCGCCTTCGAGGAGTTTGTCGGTGAAGAAATTGTTGAACCGGCTGACGACCAGTCCGAAGCGGAATTCGGCCGCCTCGAGTTTGCCTTCGAATACGTTGTATCCCATAGCGGTTATGCTCCCACTCGTTTGAGGGAAAGGATGTGTCCCATTCTATCGCGCTTGGTTTCAAGGTAGCGATGATTGTACTTGCCGGGCTCGACTTCGAGCGGCACGCGGTCGACGATTTCCAGCCCGTAGCCCTTGAGACCGATAATCTTCTTGGGGTTGTTGGTCAGCAGGCGGATGCTCGACAGACCGAGGTCGGCGAGGATCTGCGCGCCGATCCCGTACTCGCGGAGATCGGGTTTGAAGCCGAGCTTCTCGTTGGCCTCGACCGTGTCGACGCCGCTCTCCTGCAGCTTGTACGCCCGGATCTTGTTGGCGAAGCCAATGCCGCGACCTTCCTGCGTCATGTACAGCACGACGCCGGCGCCTTCGTTTTCGACTCGGCGCATGGCGGCGTGGAGCTGCTGACCGCAGTCGCAGCGGCATGATCCGAAAATGTCACCGGTGACGCAACTCGAATGCACGCGCACGAGGATGTTTTCCTTGCCGGCGACATCGCCCTTGACCAGCGCGACGTGGTAGTGATCGTCGATATCGGACTTGTACAGGTGCAGCTTGAAATCGCCGTATTCGGTCGGGAAGTCGACGGTCTCGATGCGCTCGACATGGCGCTCGATGCGGCGGCGGTAGGCGATCAGATCGCGCACCGTGATGAACTTGAGGTTGTGTTCCTTCGCGAACCGGGCGAGACGCGGGACCCGCGCCATCGTGCCGTCGTCGTCCATGATCTCACACAGCATGCCGACCGGATTCAGGCCGGCGAGGCGGGCGAGGTCGACCGAGGTCTCGGTGTGGCCGGCGCGCTTGAGGACGCCGCCGGAGACTGACTGGATCGGGATGTGGTGGCCGGGGCGGGCGAGGTCTTCGGGGAGGGCGCTCGGGTCGGCCAGGGTCCGCACGGTGATGGCGCGGTCGGCGGCCGAGATGCCGGTCGTGGTGCCCTTGACGGCGTCGACCGAAACGGTGAACCGGGTGCCGTGGAGGGCGGTGTTGTTGTCGACCATCGGGTGAAGCTGGAGCAGCCGGATGCGGTCCTCGGGCATGCAGACGCAGATCAGGCCGCGGCCGTGCTTGGCAAAGAAGTTGACCCATTCCGGGGTGACCTTTTCGGCCGCCATAATGAGGTCGCCTTCGTTTTCTCGATCTTCGTCGTCGGCAACGATCACACACTTGCCGGCGCGGATATCCTCGATGGCTTCCTCAACGGTGTTGAACTGATATTCTTCAGCCATAATTACCATCCGCTTTCTTTTAGCATATCACGAATTAAACTATTACTTTCAGAACCACCATGTAACTTCAATATATATTTACCGATAAGATCAAACTCAAGGTTCACACTCTCCCCCGGTTTCCAGTCGGACACGGTTGTTTTGGTGATGCTGTGGGGGATCAGGTTGACGCTGAACCAGCCCGGCCGGACGGCGTTGATCGTGAGTGAGATGCCGTTGAGCGCGATCGATCCTTTCTCGATCACGAGCTTGTCGTAGGCTTTGTCGAACGCCACGGCGATTTCGAGCGATTCGCCGATCAGGCGGGCGTGGTCGATCTGGCCGGTGCAGTCGATGTGGCCGGAGACGAAATGCCCGCCGAGCCGTCCGCCGACCTGCAGCGCCCGTTCGAGGTTGATCCGCCGGCCGGGGCGGTAGGTGTTCAGGATGGTGCGGGCGGCGGTTTCCTGCGAGGCCTCGACGGTGAACTGCCCCTTCCCCATGGCTGTGACAGTCAGGCAGGCGCCGTCGCAGTCGACCGAGTCGCCGAGGGCGAGGCCGGAGTCGGCGACGGTCGATTCGATCGTGAGGATCCTGTAGTTGCCGCGGGAACGGATATCCCGGAGCCGGCCGACATCTTCGATGAGTCCGGTGAACATGTCAGTTCCTCCCTTTCGGGTAGCCGACCACGATGATATCGCGGCCGCTGCGGATCAGTTCAGCCCGGTCGAATACGATGGCGTTTTCGATTTTCTTCGCGCCCAGGTCGCCGATCGAGTCGATTCCCGCGCCGAGGACCATCGGGGCGACGACGGCGACATACTTGTCGACCAGCCCGGCCCTGAGGAACGAGGTCGCGATCTGACTGCCGCCTTCGATGAGCAGCGACTGGAGGCCGAATTTCCTGGCCTGGTCGATCAGGTCGGTGATATCGAGGTGGCCGTTGCGGTCGTTGGCGACGCTCCAGTAGATCAGGCCCTTACCTCGTTTGGTGCGGGAGAAGCGCTCGACCCCGGCGGGGTCGGTGGCGATGATTGTCTTGAAATCGGCGTTGTCGTCGAGCAAGTGGCACTTGCGCGGGAAGCTGAGTGAGCGGCTCAGGACGATCCGGTACGGATTGGGGCCTTTGATATGGCGGACGGTCAGCGACGGATTGTCGGTTTTGACCGTACCCATGCCGACCAGGACGCCGTCGACTTGCGCCCGCAGTTCGTGGGCCATCTTGAGCGATTCGGGGCCGGAGATCCATTTGGAGTCGCCGGAAGCGGCCGCGATGCGGCCATCGAGGGTCTGGGCCGATTTGAGGATGATGTATGGTCGGCCGAGGCGGTGATAGCC
>CAYPYM010000219.1:5591-5898 GCA_964414435.1 uncultured Ignavibacteriales bacterium
TTTTTGCCAGCAGTTCGAAGGAGCCTTCGGCAGCGTCGTATTGGTAGCCGAAGTAGATTTCGTTGAGGCGGATCGCTTCGTCTTTGAGGACGCCGCTGGTGACGGCAATGCCGGCCCGGCGGAGGATGCGTCCGCCGCGTCCGCCGACCCGGCTGTCGGGGTCCTGGGCGGCGTAGACAACGCGTTTGACGCTGGCGGTGATGAGGGCATCGGTGCAGGGGCCGGTCCGTCCGGTGTGGCAGCAGGGCTCGAGGGTGACGTAGACGGTCGCGCCTTTGACAGGCGCTTTGGCCTTTTTCATGGCGAC
>CAYPYM010000220.1:0-949 GCA_964414435.1 uncultured Ignavibacteriales bacterium
AAGGCAGAAGTTCGGGGACAAAGTGCAGGGCTCTTGCGGGATCTACGCCAGGCTATAGGGTGCCGCGAGCCATAAAAAAGGCGGGCCGTCAACGGCCCGCCTTCCATGAGAACTACCGATTGGCAGCGCTCAAAGAGCGTACTTGGTCAACAACTCCGTGACAATCGCCCCGCGCTGGGCATCCGATGCCGCGATCCCGAAGGCGCGGATCTCCGCGATCTGAATCGGATTGCCGCTCTCGGTGCCGAAGCGCGCCTCGAGGAACGAACTCAACGCCCCGGTTTTCGACGCATCATCGCCCGAGGCCACGAGCAGATTGTTGAAGTAAATCGACATTCCCTCGGTCTTCGAGAACCGATAGGTGATGACGTTGAACTTGTCGAGATCGACCGGCGAACTGGCGTTCAGCGGCGTGCCGCCGTGGCCCATCGTCGCCCGGACATCATCGCGGAAGCCGACCTCGAGATTGGAGCCGGCGGTGGTACCGGACCCCCAGATGAAATAGTCAGGATAGCTGACATCGAGATTCTCCAGCTTCGCCACGGCAAAGATCGTGTAGTCGGTATTGACGAACGGCACGCCGGGGAAGCGGAAGGCGCCATCGACATAGGTCGACGGCACGAAGCGCATCACCGGCATGGTGTTGCCGTTGATCGCATTCTTGAGCAACTGGCAGCCGTAGGTTTTGGCCGGCGGGATCGCGTCGTAGGCCGTGTTCGAGAAGGCGTCTTTCAGCTTCGTGATGTAGTTGGCGTAGCTGCTCGTGCCGGTCGTGTAGAACTTGGGGTCATCGACCCGGTACCAGAAGATCGGGTTGTCGAGCGACTGGCCGATTGGCTGGCAGTCGATCACGTCGTACTGGGTCGAGATCTTCATCTGGATCACCTTGGCCGGGTCGATCAGCGAGTTGACAATGTAGGAGATCGGGAAGCCGGTGGTGATCGTGCCG
>CAYPYM010000220.1:959-5878 GCA_964414435.1 uncultured Ignavibacteriales bacterium
CGGAATCGATATACGCCTTGAGATCGGCCGGATCGCCCTGGAGCGCCGCGAGCGCCTTGTTGGCATCGCCGCCGACCGCGTAGCCGCCGACCTGAAGGTCGGAGAGCTGCGAGACGTACTTGCCGTCGCCGGAACCGCCGCCGCTCACACCTGCACCCTTGAACGACGCATCGATCGATGCCTGGATCGACTTGACGCTCTCGGTCGACTGAATCAACAGATAGAAAATACGACCGTAGGTGACCGACGAGATATACGCGCCGGGATTACCGGGATAGATGTAGCGGGCGAGATCATCGGGCGTCACGCTCGGGGCGAAGAACTCGCCGTACGAGGTGGGGACCTGAAACGCCATTGTGTAGTACTGCTGTTTGAGTTTCACGAGGACGCGGTGGTACTTGACATCGCTGCTGTACTTGAACGACGCTTTCACATCGGAGGCGATCGTCTTGTAGTTGACGTTCAGGGCGAGTCCGAGCTGTTCCTCGGAGCTGATCTCCTGCCGGGTGAAGGTCGAGAGGGCGGCGAGATCGCCGGGGTTGCGGGCGAGGATCCGGTTGGCGGCGTCGTAGACGTTGCCGAGGGTGACCTCGCTCATGGTGTCCTGCACCGACGAGGCGCCGTTGACGACCGTCATGACGATCGTGCCCGGGCCGCGCTTGAGGGGGATCGCGGTCGGGCTGGCCGTGCCGAGGGTGCTTCCCTGGAGCAGGTTGCCCGGGTAGATAATCGAGGTGATTGGATTGAACGTTGCAAACTGGTCGGGGGCCGCGGTCAGGCTGACCGTCTTCCGCGTGCAATAGTACACATCGGTGCCGGAGGAATCGACCACCGGCTGTTCTTCGACCGCGGTGCTGTCGGGGACGACCGGATCGAAGCCGCCGCCCTGCTGGATGACGGACTCGAAGCCGCCGGAGTTGTCCGGTGCGGTGGGGTTGCTGTCCGATTTGGAACACCCCGCGACAGCCAGGAGAAGGATCACGAGGATCGCTCCGGAGAGTCGGAATATGGGGTTGGTTGCTTTCATCGTTCTATGCTCCTTGAGTAAATGCCTTTCGGAGTGACAGGGGCGACCGGGGTCGCCCGGATCTTCCGCTTACGAGATCTTCTTGTATTCGCCTTTTTCACCGTCTTCGCCGACATTGCCTTCGCCGTCGGGACGGACGCCGCCGGCGCCCGGATCGCCGAGCGTGAAGACGTTGCCGTCGCGGGTGGAGCTGGAGCCGGCTTCGACGATACCGATGACCGGACCGCCGCCGCCGCTGCCGCCGTAGCCGCCATAGCCGCCGGCTCCGCCGACACCGCCGTCGCCGCCGGCGCCGCCGTTGGCATTGCCGTCGCCGCCGTAGCCGCGGGATCCGCCGCCCTGGCCCTTGCCGCCTTTGCCGCCGTAGCCGCCGTTGGCGCCATTACCGGTCGTGATCTGGTTGTTTTTGATTGTCACGGCGCTGCCGTCGGTCAGGATGATTCCGAACGAGCCGCCGCCGCCATTGCCGCCGTAGCCGGGGTTGCCGCCGTGGCCGCCCGCGCCGCCGCCGCCGCCGGATCCGGAGCAGGCGACTCCGGCGCCGCCGCCGCTTCCGCCGCCGCCGCCGTAGCCGTGCGCGCCCTGTTTGCCGGTTCCGCCGTTCGCGGCGTAATAGAAGCCGCTGGCTGCGGTACCGAAGGCCGGGCCGAAGGACCCGGTGCCGCCGATCCCGCCCGGAGCGCCGGGCTTGCCGTCGTTGCCGTTTTTGCCGAGACCAACCGATGAGCCGCCGGCGCCGCCGCCATTCTGGCCCGCGCCGCCCGCGCCGCCGCCGCCGGCACCGCCGGAATAGCCGCCGTAGCCGCCGGCTCGGCCGATCGAGGACCCGCCGCCGCTGCCGCCGGCCTTGCCGCAGGTGAGCGCGAAGTAGGCATTGGCCCCGTCCTTGCCGCCGCTGGCGCTGGAGGTATAGCTCGTGCCGGTGCCGCCGTTGGAGCCGGGCATGCCGTTGCCGGTGTGGATGGTATTGTTGGTGACGTAGAGATTGGTGCAGGCGTTGAGACCGATACCGATCGAACTCTGCGACGGGCTGGTGGCGTCGGCCGCCATGATCGTGAAGCCGTCGATAGTGAGATCGCTCGCCCCGTTCCCATACACGGCGGTGGCGCTGCCGTTGATCGTGGTCGTATGCGCGGCCGGATCGCGGGTCCAGTTGGTCGCTTCAAAGCCGCCGTAGAGGCTGACGCCGCTGACGAGACTCACCGTTTCGGAGTAAGTTCCCTCGGCGACGTAGACATCGGAGCCGTCGGACGCGGCGTACTTCGTCGCGGCGTACAACGTCGCAAACGGCGCCGCCATCGTGCCGGCATTCGTGTCGTCGCCGGAGGTGCTGACGAAATAGGCGTGGTCCTTGTCCTCGAACACGCGGATGTTGACGCGGTCGGGCGCGCTCGATTCGGTGCCGTTCGACACGACCAGTTCATACACGACCGTGCCGACCTCGCCCGGCGCCGTCACGCTCGGGGAGACGCCGGTCTGGCTGCCGGTCGACGGGCCCGAGACGGGGGTCCAGGAGTAGGTGAGCGTGCCGCCGCCGGGATCGCTGGAAGCGGAGCCGTCGAGCATGAAACTCTCACCGATCGAGACGTTCATGTCCGGGCCGGCGTCGGCAACCGGCACGACCGCGGTGGTGAAGCTCACGTCGAAGCTCGACTGCAGGGCGTCGCCCGAGGACGACGTGATCGCGGTGGTGAGCTGCACGGTGTAGGACTGACCGGAGCCGTAGGAGCCGGTCGGCGTGAAGGTGACGGTGTTTTTGTCGACCGTACGGGTGCCGCTGGCGCCGTTGACAACAAAGGAGGTCGCCGTGACCGAAGCCGGGTCGACATCTTTGTTGAAGGTGGCGATCACCTTGGCGTTGACGCTGACCCCGGTGGCGGCGTCGGTGGGCGAGATCGAGACGACCTGGAAGGCGGTGTTGCCGCCGCCGCCGGCGCCGGCGTTGTCGTTGGTCGAGTTGTTCGATTTGGAGCAGCCGCCGACGAGGGCGATCGCCAGGAGGGCGATGAGGAGGCCGGCGAGGGTCGTCCAAATTCGATTGTTCGGGCCGATTAAGCCCATTTTCGAGGGACGGTTGGGGTTTCGAGCGGTCATGGGATACCTCGTGAGTGTAGAGTTGTGCTTTCGATGAATTGTCGTCGCTGTTTATGTTGCTGTCCGACAGGGGCTTGTCAGCCCCTGCGGGATCTCGAACGCGCCGGTGACGGCTGCTTCGGAAGCGGCCGTTTCACACGCGTCTGCCTACAGCGCAGGAAAAGCGGAGGAAAGTGATAACGAAAAATGGACGATTTTTGTAAATGTTCGGCCGGGGCAAAAAAACACCGGGTGCGACGCGCACCCGGCGTTCAGGAAGTTGGTCTCAGTCGGTCGCGGTTCAGTTGCCGACTTTTTTGCCGGTGACCCGCTTCAGGAACGTCCCGGCCGGAATCTGGTCGGTCGTCTGCACCTGGTTTATGATCGCGAGGTAGTCGAGGGTCGTGGTCGACGGGTACCGCTGGTTGAATTCGGCGAGGGTCATCGTCCGATCGGTTTTGACAATCTCGACGCGGCGCGGCTCGACCGAGAGGATGGCCGGATCGGTCAGGCGTGAGAACGTGCGCAGCGACGTCGTAATCGCCGTCTTGTAGGCCGGCCAGCTCGCGGTCGTGGTATAGCCGAGCAACTGATAGATGCTGTTGCCGTACTTGACGAACAGGGCGCGTCCGGACAGGTTGGCCTTCTCCGTCTGCGCCGTGAAATCGCCGACGATACCGTCGAGGCCGTTGAGCGTGAGCGGTTCGGCCACCTGTGAGGAGATCCCCTGCTGGGAGAAGAATTCGCGGGCGGCATCGCTGGCGGTCGTTTTGGTCGACATGGTGATCTGGATCACGGCGTCCTGCTGCTGGCTGGCTCCGATCACCGCCTGGCGCTGATTGAGTGTCTGCCATCCTTCGGGGAAATCGAAGCGGAACTTCAGGCCGGGATGATTGAATGTTGTGCCGTCGAAGTAGCCGTCGCGCGGGTCGTTGCCGTAAACCACCCCCTGCAGCCGTCGGAGATATTCGTCGCGGTTGATCTTGCGCGTGGAGAAGTCGCCCTTGAGCGTATCGATCTGGCGCTGGATGCGCTGCACCCGGTCGGCCGGATTGGGGTGGGTGGAGAGCCAGTCGGGAATGCGGCTGTTGGATGTCTGGCTGATCCGGTCGAGCATGACGAAAATGTCGTCCATCTGGCGCGGATCGTAGCCGTCGCGATACATGTAGCGCAGTCCGAGATCGTCGGCCTGCTTCTCGTCGTCGCGGCTGAATTTGAGGAAGAGCAGGCCGAGGCCGGTGTTGATGAGCTGGCCGTACTTCTCGATATCCGGTTCGATCAGGGTCGCGCCGGCGAGCCCGATCTGGGCGATTTGCTGCTTGGTAATCTGGTCGACCGAGTGGCGCGCGGTCACGTGCCCGATCTCGTGGCCGATCACGCCGGCCAGTTCGGCCTCGTTTTCGGCGTGATAAAGCATGCCCCGGGTGACATAGATAAAACCGCCGGGCAGGGCGAAGGCGTTGACGGTGGGATCGTCGACCACGCGGAAGGTCCAGGGGAGATCGGGCCGTTCCGAGACGGCGGCGAGACTCAGGCCGAGCGTGCGGACATACTGCTGCCAGGCCGAGTCGGGGTAGAGGCCGAGTTCGGCGATAATGGCCTGGTCGGATTGACGCCCCATCTGGATCTCCTGGTTTTCCGAGACGAGGCTGATCTGTTCTTTGCCGGTGGCCGGGTTGACGTAGCAGCTTTGCAGCAGGCCGCCGGCGATGAGAAGCGCCAGCGCCAGCAACGCCGCGAGCCTTCGCGGGGTGCGTGCCGGCCGCCGGTCGCCGGATGCGACGGGTATCATACTATCCGATTCCTTTCGTGTGAGTGT
>CAYPYM010000221.1:0-5869 GCA_964414435.1 uncultured Ignavibacteriales bacterium
CGCTCGCCAGCGTGCGGCTGTCGATCGAAACGCCTCTGAAACTCGTGTTCGGAGCTGGGGCGTTGTAGAGTCTGCCGCCGGTCACGGCGGCCAGTTGATCAAAGCGCAATTCTATCACTTCCGTGTTGCAGAATCGGTTGTACGGTATCCCATTTCGGCCAGGGCGGACCTGGCCTCGCCAACGTCATCGAAGGGATGACGGACTTCGTTGATTTCCTGGTAGTTCTCTTCTCCCTTGCCGGCCAGCAGGACGACATCGCCCGGCTCGGCCTTGCTCAGGATCAGGCGAATCGCTTTGCGGCGATCCGGTTCTATCGTGTAGTCGCCGCCCGTGAGGCCCGGCTTGATGTCTTCGATGATGGCCGAAGGATCCTCGGTGCGCGGGTTGTCCGAGGTCACCACGGCGTAGTCGCCGCCTTCGGTGGCGGCCGTTCCCATGATCGGGCGTTTCCCTTTGTCGCGATCGCCGCCGCAGCCGAACATGATCAGGATGCGGCCGTCGGTCAGTTCGCGCGCCGACTGGATCAGCCGTTCGATCGCATCGGGGGTGTGCGCAAAGTCGACAAACACCGCAAACGGCTGCCCGGCGTCGACCCGGTTGAACCGCCCCGGCACCGGCCGGGCCGATTCCAGACCGGTCACGACATTGTCAATATCAACCCCGCTCGCCAGGCCGGCGGTCGCCGCCGCCACCGCGTTGATCAGGTTGAACCGCCCCGGCAGCGGGAAATTGATCGTATCGGTCCCCATCGGCGTGACCAGATCCATGACCGTCCCGTCCGGACCGATCTCGTAGCGCGCGCAGTACACATCGGCGTCGGGATCTTCCAGCGAGTAGGTCATGAACGCCGACGGCAGCTCGCCGAAGAAGCGCCGGAACTCGGGGACATCGAGATTGACCACGGCGTACGAAAGCGGTCCCATCAGCTTGGTCAACAGCAGCGCCTTGGCGTCGAGATACGCTTCCATCGTCTTGTGGAAATCGAGATGGTCGCGCGTGATATTGGTGTACACCGCCACCCGGAAATTGATATGCTCGACCCGCTTGAGCACGAGCGCGTGCGACGAAACCTCCATCACGGCGTTGACACAGTGGTTCTTGCGCATCAGGAAAAACAACCGCTGGAGATCGAGCGATTCCGGCGTCGTGCGATCGGCGTGGAACTGCTCCTTGCCGGTGTCGTACAGGACCGAGCTGATCAGGCCGGTCGTCTTGTTGCGCTGCTCGAGGATGCTGCGAATCAGGTAGCAGGTGGTCGTCTTGCCGTTGGTGCCGGTCACCCCGCACACCTTGAGCGTCTCACCGGGATAGTCGTAGAACTTCGCGGAGGCATCGGCCATCGCCTGACGGATATCGGGCACATGCACGTGGGTGTCGATCAGGTCGCACGACTCCCGCTCACCCATCACCGCCACCGCCCCCTTCTCTTTCGCCTGCGCCACAAAGTCGTATCCGTCGCGCTTGAATCCGCTCACGGCGAAAAAGAGGCTCTTCGCCCGCATCTGGCGGGAGTCGTAGTCGATGTGATCGATGTCGAGGTCAGGGTCGCCGCTGATAACGGCGCCGTCGATACCCTCTGTCAAATCGCGAAGCTTAATAACGGCCTCCTATATCGGCCGGCATTCTAGCCAGCAGACGGCCTCGCTGGAGACAATCTCTCCGGGTTTAATTGATTGGTTAAAAACTTTGCCGCGCCCTTTTATCCTGCTGTTTATACCCGCGAACTGCAGGAACGCCGAGGCCTCGCGAATCGAAAGTCCGCGCAGATCGGCCATCGGCACCCCCGGTTCCACCGGAGATTCAACCACGAGAACAACTTCGTCGCCCTCGAACAGCAGCCGGTCGGCCGGCGGATACTGCCACACCACCCGGCCTTCCGTACGGTTGCAGCGCACAGTCAGATGATTCTCCTCGGCCAGCGCGGCCGCACCGTCCACATCGCGTCCGACAAAATCCGGCACCTCGATCGTTCCCCGGACGCGGTGGGAACTCTCGGCCAGCATCTGGTGTGACACGGTGAACATGTCGGGATTGAGAATCATGTAGCGCTCGGCGACCCGGCGGAAAATCGGCCCCGACGTATAGCCGCCGTAGTGAATCGGCTCCGGTTCGTAGAGCACGACGATACCGGCGACGATCGGATCTTCGTACGGGAAGAACCCGGCGAAACTCGCCACGAACTTGTTCCAGAACATGCGGTGGTTTTTCAGGTCGGGCACCTGGGCCGTCCCGGTCTTTCCGGCGATCGCCACCGCTTTCGAATTCACCTTGGTGGCGGTCCCCTCTTCCACCACGCCGCGAAGGAAAGCAGCCAGGCTATCGGCCGAGCTCTTCTTCATGACCCGCCTCCGCACCTCCCGCTCGGCCCGCTGCGTGACGTGCTGGTCCTGATCGACACTGCACAGAACGAGGTGCGGCTGGAGCAGTTCGCCGCCGTTGGCGATCGCCGCAAAGCCGGCCGCCATCTGAAGGCTGTTGACCGCGATCGAGTGGCCCATCGCCAGCGACCCGATCGTATATTCCGACCACTTATTCGGATGGACAATGCTGCCGGCGGTCTCACCGCCCAGCCCGATACCGACTCTCTCCCCGAACCCGAACTTCTCAGCGGTCTGGAACAGTTCTTCGCCGCCCATCTCGATCGCGCACTTGGCGACCCCGATGTTGCTCGAGTATTCGATGATGTGCCGAAGGTCCAGCCAGCCGTATTCGTGATCGTCGTGCAGCGTCCGTGACGTGGTCTTCCACTTGCCCTCTTCACAATAGACCGAATCGTCAAAACCGACCGTCTCGTTATCCAGCAGCGCCGCGGCCGTAAACGCCTTGAATATCGAACCCGGCTCGAACTGGTCGGAAACCGCGCGGAGCTTGAACGGCTTGTCCGGATTGGCCTCATTCGGATCGTAATGGGCGATCGCCAGGATCTCGCCCGTGCGGACATCGATAAACGCGCCCATCCCCCACTTGGCGTGATACTCCTCAACCCCGTTCCGAAGTTCTTCTTCGAAAATCTCCTGCAGTGCCCAGTCGATTGTCAGCACCACCGACTGTCCCGGCACCGGCGGCACCAGCGCCTGTTCCTTGACCCGGTAGAGTCGACGATGACCGTCGACCTTGATATCGGCCTTGCCCACGCGACCGGCGAGAAGCGAGTCGTACGCCAGCTCGACCGCCGACTGCCCCTTGTTATCGATATTCGTAAACCCCAGCACCTGCTTGCCGATCGTGCCGTACGGATACGAGCGCTCGGTCTCGTCGCGGACATGCAGCCCGGGCGGCCCGGTGGCCTCGATATCCCGCGCCAACCCCTCGCTGATCATCCGGTCGATCCAGCAGAACCGTCCGACCTTCAGGTTGTACTTGTGACGGGCGGTACCGCGCGGAAGGCTGTACAACTTCTCGAGATAGCGGGCGTCCTCCTCGATATCGGACTGACTGGTCGGATAGGCGTAGAGCGACGGCCGCGTCACGTTGTTGGCGACCACCCGGCCGTGGCGATCATAGATCACACCGCGGGCGGCCGGAATCTTGACCGTCCGGCGCGACTGCCGGTCGACGATATCGGCGTAGGTCGGGTGGAGAAATACCTGGAGGTGGATAAGTCGAGCCACTGCGACAGCGAAGAAGAGACAGACCAGGGCGAAAATCACGCCGAGTCGAAGGCGTTCGGTCCGGGTACGCTTCATCGACCGCCTCCGCGGCGGGCCAGCGAGTCAATCGTCGGGTTGCGCAGTTCCCCGGCGTTCGCTTCGGTCTCGGTCACCCTCGGAATGTAGTCGGTCACCCGCTTGACCGCCCCGAGCATCCGGTCGAGATCATCGGCCAGCGAGACCCGGCCGCCGTGAGGCACTAAGGTAAAGAGCTTCTCGGCCGGGACCGTCTTCAGGCCGAGCGTATCCGCGGCGTAGGCCCGGATCCGCGACGACATCGAGAGCGACGCGACATCGCCGTAGACCTTGCGGACATCATCGGCCAGGCCGAGGTTTTCCTGCTTCAGGAGGGATGTTTCGTGGACGAGATCGAGCACCCGCACCCGCTGCCAGATGTGAATACACGACGCCAGCAAAACGACACAAACCAGTCCGGCCGCCGGCAGATAGCGGCTGGTGCGAACCCGGTTGACCAGCGAGGATTGAATTTCGACCGTCTCTTTGAACTTCCGTATCGTTCGTTTCATGCGTCAAGCCTCTCCGCCACTCTCAACTTTGCGGAACGCGCCCGGGTGTTCTGTGCGATCTCGGCGTCCGACGGTGTCACCGGACGGCGAGTGATAATCTTCACGGTGGGGGTTCGGCCGCAGACGCACACCGGGAACTCCGGCGGACAGATACAGCCTTTGGCCTCGCGCTGGAAGAACTGCTTGACGATGCGGTCCTCGAGGGAGTGATAGGCGATCACGGCCAGACGGCCGCCCGCGTTCAGCAGGGTCAGCAGATCGGGAAGCGCCGCCTCGAGGATCTCCAGCTCGCGGTTGACCGCGATGCGGAGCGCCTGGAAGACGCGCGCGAGGGTTTTGTTGAGGTGGTTCGGAGAAACCTGGCTTTGAACGACGCCCGCAAGTTCGGCCGTGGTGAGGATCATCTTCTTCCGTCTCTCCCTGACAATTGCACCTGCCAGCCGCCGTGCCCTCTTTTCCTCGCCGTAGCGGCTGATTATATCGGTCAAGCGCTCTTCACTGAGCGAATTTACAAGTTCCGCCGCTGTCGGGCCGCCCGCCCCGGGATCGAATCGCATGTCGAGTCGTCCCTCGTGCCGGAAAGAGAAGCCCCGCCCGGGATCATCGAGTTGCAGCGATGAAAGTCCCAGGTCGAGAAGCATCCCGTCGTAAGTTGTATCATCGAATGCGGCTCGGGCCGCGACAGCGTCAGCGTAAGAACTCTGGACGACTTTCGTCTTCTGGCGGCTTCCGTCGAGGTGCCTCGTCGCGACCGCCACCGCCTCGGGATCGCGATCGAGTCCGTAGAGTCGGGCCGACGGATCGAGCTCCGCGGCGAGAGCGCCGAGATGGCCGCCCGCACCCGCGGTCAGATCGAGGTATGCGCCGTCACGGCGAGTGATCAGCAACCCGATCACCTCCGCGACCATCACCGGTACGTGACTGCGTTCACTCCCCTGGCCCATTCTCGCCGTGGTTACCGGTGAAGAGCCGTTCGGCCACTTCCTCGTAACTGCCCGAATACTGCTGGAGGTAGTACTCGAACCGCTCGGGGTTCCACACCTCTATCCAGCGATTCACCCCGATCACGAGCAGATCCTTCCGCAACCCCGCCTCGGCGACAAGATTCGCCGGGATCAGGATGCGGCCGCTGCGATCGGCCGACACCGCCGTCGCCGCCGAATAAAACCGGCGACTGAAATACCGAAAGTCTTTCTGGGTAAAGTTGAGCGAGGAAAGCCGCTTCTCGATCTCGAGCCATTCCGGCTCCGGATAGATAGTCAGGCAGCCTTCCAATCCCTTGGTGAGTAGAACGGTACCGTCAAGGTACCCCTTGCCGGAGGAGTCGACGACATTGCGAAGCTTCGCGGGAAGTGCGAATCGTCCTTTGTCGTCCAATGTGGTCTGGAACTGGCCGTAAAAGCCGCTCACCGACGGTTCCTCCACTTTTCTCCATTTTCACCCAAGAACATGCTCAAGTATCACATTTTCTCCCACCAAGTCAAGTGGTTTTTTGGGTCGAATTAAAGAAAATTGGTCCGCTAAGTGGAAATATTCCAATGAATAAGCGGCCATTAAATTTTGATTAGCGCTAATCCGTTGGACTCAGGCCAAACCGGGCCGGAAAACATTTCACTTGACCGCTCCTGAGAAACTCGAAAGTCGCCACAAGGACTGGGGTTAAGCCCACACCCGGAGCCGCCGGCTGGACC
>CAYPYM010000222.1:0-5861 GCA_964414435.1 uncultured Ignavibacteriales bacterium
AAGGCGGTGGAAACCCGGTCGACGGAACAGGGCATCGAGGCGATACCCGTCGGTGCCCGCCAGGAGCATCGGCGGGATTATCAGCAGCAGCGTGATGTGGACCAGCATGTGGGCGCTGAACAGGTACTCATGGCCGAGGTAATTGAGTGGCGACATTGTCACGAGGAACATCAGCCCGATGCCGAAAAAGAACAGCCAGCTTCGCGGTCCGAGCCGCCAGCCGTTTGCGGCGTAGTGTCCCACGATCAGGATCGCCGCGATGATCAGCGATGTGAGATCGAGGTGCCAGTGCGAGAATAACAGATCGAGTCCGCTCATAAGAGTGCTCCGAGATAGACGACGCTGAACACGACAATCCAGACGCCGTCGACAAAATGCCAGTAAATGGCCACCGAGTCAAACGCCTTCCCCTCGACCCTCTCGTATCGTCGCGACCCGACCATCATCGACATGACGCTCAGCACGATCAGGCCGAAAATGACGTGGAGCCCGTGAAACCCGGTCAGCGTGAAAAAGGCCGAGCCGAACACATCGCGGCTTATCGTGACATCCATCCCGATCAACTGCGCGTATTCGGTCCCCTGCCCGATCAGGAAGGCGATCCCCAGGACGATTGTCGCCGCCAGCCAGCCGAGCGCCGCTTTGCGCGAGTGCCGGTGCATGCCGCGCTCCGCCAGCCAAATGGTGAGACTGCTGGAGAGCAGGAGGAACGTGAAGACGGCGGTGCGGGGGACGTCGAGATATTTCGCCGAATCGGAGAGGTGGCCGCCGGGATTGCTGTAGTAGACGTACGAGATGATCAGGGCGAGGAAGAAAAACGCCTCCGAGCCGACAAAGAAGAGCATCATGATCCGGGAGCGGTTCATGCCTCGGCCTCCTCGGCAGCCTGCTTGCCCCAGTCGGGATTGTCCGGGTGGGTCAGGTCCCACAGCGGTCGACGGCTGCGAACGAGCGGTACCGATTCGAAGTTTTTCGGAGGCGGCGGCGATTCGGTCAGCCATTCGAGCGACCATGCCTCCCACGGATTGGCTCCGGCCGCTTTGCCGTGGCGCAGACTCCACACGATATTGAATATGAAAAGCAGGAACGAACCGACCAGCACAAAAGCGAACAGGGTCGAGATCAAATTGAGCTCGCCGAAATACGGCAGATTAGGATATGTGAACACCCGGCGGGTCATACCGAGCAGCCCAAGGAAGTGCATGCCGAAAAAGGTGCCGTTGAATCCGATGAGGAACAGCCAGAAGTTCCACTTCCCGATTTTCTCCGACATCATCCGTCCGGTCATCTTCGGATACCAGTAATACGCCCCGGCGAACCCGGCTCCGAGCGATCCACCGAGGAACACGTAGTGAATATGGGCCACAACGAAGTAGGTGTCGGTGAGGCGCCAGTCGATCGGCACGATCGCGAACCCGACTCCGCTCAGGCCGCCGATCGTGAAGTCGACCAGGAACGCCATAGCGAATAGCATGGGAGTGTCGAATCGCAACGATCCCCCCCACATTGTGGCCAGCCAGTTGAACACCTTTACTCCGGTCGGCACCGCAATCAGCATGCTCGTAGCGGCGAAGAAGGCGTCGAAGGTAGTTCCAAGTCCGGTCGCGAACATGTGGTGCGCCCATACGCCGAATGACAGCAAGGTGATCGCCACGGTCGAGGCGGCGACGAATTCGTAGCCGAAGATCGGCTTGCGCGAAAAGACCGGGATAACCTCGGAGATTATGCCGAACGCCGGCAACGCGAGGATGTAGACTTCGGGATGACCGAAGGTCCAGAACAGGTGCTGCCACATAACCGCCGAGCCGCCGGTGGCGACATTGAAGAAGTGGGCGTCGAGCTGACGGTCGATCAGGATCATGACCAGACCGGCGTTGAGTACGGGAAAGGCCGCGAGGATCAGAAATGCGTTCACAAACACCATCCAGACAAACAGCGGCACCCTGGTCAGGGAAAGTCCTTTGGTTCGCATCGTGAGGGTCGTGACGACAAAATTGAGGGCCGCGCCGATCGTCCCGATTCCCATCAGCAGGATGCTCATCGCCCAGTAATCGACCCCCGGCTCGAAACTGTAGAATTTTTCACTCAGCGGGGCGTAGCTGAACCAGCCGGCGTTGGGCGCGCCGCCGGTGAAGAAACTGAAATAGAGCAGCAGGCCGCCGAAGAGAAACATCCAGAAGCTGAAGGCGTTGAGGCGCGGGAAAGCCATCTCGTTGGCGCCGATCATCAGCGGAAGCAAATAGGTGCCGAGACCGATCAGGAGCGGCGTCAGCACCAGGAAGATCATGGTCGTGCCATGCATAGTGAATATCTGGTTGTACGCTTCGGGGGTAACGAACGTGTTCTCGGGCCGCATCAACTGGATCCGCATGATCAACGCTTCAATGAACCCGGCGATCAGGAAGACCACGCCGGTCCAGAGATACATGATGCCGATCAACTTATGGTCGACCGTCGAAATCCACTGGAGCAGACCGTTCGCCTGGAAAATGCCGGGCAACGCCTCGGTGGTTTCGGGCAGTCGAATCGAGAGGTTCATTTGAGCCCTTTCAGGTAGGCCACGAGCGCGTCGATCTCGTGCTTGCTGAGCATAAAGTTGGGCATATTCGCTCCCTTCTTCACTTTCTGCGGATCGCGCAGCCATCTGGCCAGATTCTCGGGCGTGTTGGGCAGCATCCCGCTGAGGATCGTCTCCCGACTCGCGAGATGAGTGAGGTCGGGACCGACGTGAGATGCGGCCGCGGTACCCCGGATAGCGTGGCATTGGGCGCAGCTCTTCTGCATGAACAGGGCCGCGCCCTCTTTGGCGAGCTCACCCGAGGGCGCCCGGGCGGGAGCTTCCTGCTGCGCCATCCAGAGGTTGAAGGAGTCTTCGGGTTGGGCGATCACCTTGATCCGCATCCAGGCGTGCTCGGCGCCGCAATATTCGCTGCAGGTGCCCTGGTACACGCCGGGGCGTTCGGCGTCCATCCAGGCGTGGTTGACCCGACCCGGTACCGCGTCAATCTTGCGCCCGAGTTCGGGAACCCACCAGTCGTGGACGACATCGGCCGACTCGATATCCATGAGCAGCTTCTTCCCCGCCGGGACATGCAGCTCGTTGGCCGTGATGACACCCTGGCGCGGATAAGTCATCTGCCACCACCACTGATGGGCGACGATAACGATGTCCGGCTTGGCGTCGGCGCCGACCGTCTGATTGATCGCCACCATCGCACGCGCCGTAAGAACAAAGAAGTACGTGACTGTTGCCAGCGCGGCGATTGTCCAGATAATCTCGAGGCGGCGGTTGCCCCGCACCTGCCGTGGTTCGTCGGGACGCCGGCCGGCGCGAAACCGGATCGCCGAATAGATCACCAGACCGGCGACGAGCAGCGCGATGATGCCGGCCGCGATCAGAAACTGATAGAAGAGTGAATTGATTTCGTGCGCCTGGGCCGAGTCGGAGGCCATCAGCTGCGCGAAAAACTGTCGGATTGATTCCAAGACAATCCCCGTCTACGCCGGCGCGGTCGGCACGCGTGAGTGCCGGACGGCGCCGTATTATCGGGTGGCGATAGCTGGCAGTGGATGTTGCGTCGGTGCGAGTGGTGCGCTGTTCCTGGTTGTTGTTGTCCACCACTCCGAATTGCTGGTTTGCCGGCGCCGATCCTGTTGGCGCCGTTCTGTTTGTTAGTAACCGCCGGCGGGCGACAATGTTCCCACGTCCACCGCCCGTCCCGGCTCCCCGGCGATCTTACTTCTTCTTGTCGCCGCCGAGCAGCGAGCTGCCGAGGTCCTTGAGCTTGTCGCCGACATCCTCGCCGACCTTCTCAGCTCCGCCGAGCATCTCCCCTAACTTGCCGGGGAGTTGCGGTCCGCCCTTGGAAGCGGCGCGTTTGAGCAGCGCTCCCACGACCTTCGCCGTCACCTCGCCGATCGTTGCGCCGGTGTTGCCGCCGACATTTTCAAGGGTGAAGTTGTCGAGCGCAAAGCTCTTTTCGTATTGCTTTTTCCCGGCCAGCGTGAGGACGCCGTCGACCTTGACGTCGCGCAGCGACAGTTTTTTGATAACCAGCTTCTTGTCGCTTGACTCTGACGAGCCGCTTTCGAACTGCTTGATGTGATCCATAATGACGCGATAGTTACCCTTGCTGTCGATCTGCTCGAGGTCGAGCGTGACACCGTCGAGAACGAGCGAATCGACCTCGATCCGGTCGGAGAAAATCGATCCGGTCGCGACATCGAGCCAGCCTTCCTCGATCGTCAGGATATTGCCGGCCTGATATCCGTCCGGGTTGCGAATTTCCAGATCGTGAAGGTCGAGCCGGCCGGCCGAGATGCTCACTCCCGCTGAGCCGAGATCGGTTTCGACCCCGAGCGCCCGCGTGCCGCCTTCCTCGATCGCTTTGGCGACGATCATATTGCGGAGGAAATAGGCAACCGCGAGGCCGACCACGACGACCACCAGGCCCCAGAGGATAATTCGCTTCAGCATATCGTTTTATACCTTTCGATTGAGTTCCGTTCGGCGCCCGGGCAGTGAGGCAAGTACGAGTGATACGGGCACGTGCACCTGTCAATGCTACCCTTTCGACCGCAGCCCGACAAGTTTTAAACTGGAACACGCCACGGGCCGCCTTTGATCCGGCAATTTCGCTGTGGACAACGGCGAGCCCGGTCGCAATATTCCGTCAGCGAGATCAGTGTTCGAAAGAAATCACGTTCTTGTACGAGCCATTTTGCGGGGTAGTCTTATGATCACCGATCCCTTTCATAAATCGGCCTGCCGGGTCCTCAAACGCATCCCGCGCGGGAAAGTCTGCACCTATGGAACCGTGGCGGCGCTCGCCGGCAATCCGCGCGGCGCGCGTCAGGTCGTACGCGTGCTGCACTCGTCGTCGACCACCGAGAAATTGCCCTGGCACAGGGTGGTCAACGCTCAGGGGAAGATCTCTCTTCCGCCCGGCAGCGGTTATGAACTGCAGAAGGCGCTGCTTGAGAAAGAAGGCGTCATCTTTGGAGTGGGTGACCGGATCAATTTGAAGAAGTACCTCTGGATGGGAGCAGCAAAGAAGCGGACGGCTAGAAAAGCCGCACGATGAGATCCTTGACACCGAGCAGCGAGATGGCCGAGACGACGATAACTGCGATCAGAATCCAGCGCACGAAGCCCGCGCCCTTTTGAACCGCCATCCGGGCGGCGACCCACGCCCCGAGCATGTTCCCCAGGGCGAGCACGATTCCGACCAGCCAGACAACCTGACCGTTGACTATGAAGACGATAAGTGCAAAGGCGGTAAAGCACATCACAATCAGATTCTTGACCGCGTTGGCCCGCACCAGTTCGAAACCGGCACCCAGCACCAGCCCGGCCAGCAGGAAGATGCCGACTCCGGCCTGAATGAAGCCGCCGTAGAAACCGATCCCGAAAAAGACGAGGAGTTGCAGCCAGCCCGGGTTGCGGTCCAGCATTTCGGGCCGCCCGACCAGCCAGCGTTTCGGACGAATGATGACCACAAACAGCATGACCACCATGAGGCCGCCGATCACCTGCCGCATGACGTGTTCGTTCAGGTTAACCGCGACCTGCGCACCGATAATACCACCGACAATAGCCGGGATTGCGAGCGTGAATCCCTTCTTGAAATCGAGCGCCTTGTCGTTGCGGAACTTCCCCACCGCGACGATGGTCTGCATGAGGATCGCCACACGATTGGTGCCGTTGGCGACATTGGCGGGCAATCCGAGGAAGATCAGGAGCGGGAGTGTGATAAGCGAGCCGCTGCCGGCCAGGGTATTAATGAAGCCGGCGCCGAATCCGGCGGCAATCACGAGCAGGTAAATGTACCATTCCATGGCGGGATCAGATACCTTGTCCT
>CAYPYM010000223.1:0-5860 GCA_964414435.1 uncultured Ignavibacteriales bacterium
TGAAAACCGTTGTACCGCAAGGTACCGTGGGTTCGAATCCTACCTCCTCCGCCATTTTCAGGTCCTGGGCAAGCTGATCGTGAAACGGGTGAATCGACCGACTTCGCTCTCGACCGCGATCGACCCGCCCATCATATTCAGAATCTTCCGTACGAAGGCGAGACCGAGCCCGATACCGATATTGGGCTTCGTGCTGAAAAACGAATCGAAGACCCGGCCAATGTCGCTGTCCTTGATGCCGCAGCCGTTGTCTTCAAATGTGACGACCGTTTCTAGCGGACGGTCCTCGGCGGTTATCGTGATCTGACCATCGCGGGCCTTCTCGCCAAGCGCATCCAGACTGTTCAGCAACAGGCTCCGCCAAACGATATCGAGGTAACTCCTGTCGCCGGTGACAAGGATGTCGCCGTCGATTGATATCCGGATCGCAACCGACTGCTCGGCGATCCTCGTCGCCAGCTCCTCAACGACCGAACGCACACTCTGCTCGAGGTTCACCTCTTCCCGCCGGACATGGTCTTCGAGTTTGCTGAACAGCAGAATCTTCTCGGTCAGGTCGTACGCCTTGGAAAGAGATTGCTCAGCCCGCGCGCATCCCCGCGCCATGCTGTCGTCCTCGTCGACGGCGCCTCCCGCTCTGAGTTTACTCAGCCAGGCACGGGCCGGGAAGATAACATTGCGGATCTCGTGGGCAAAACTTCCGGCGATGTCCTTCGTGTTCCGGTATCGCTCGGCCTGTACGAGCTGCGCCTGCGTTTCACGGAGGGTCGTCAGCGTACGGGCGAGACTCCGCCGCTGTTCCTCGATGACCGTGCCTTTGACCTTCAATTGTCGCTGGTAGAAGGCGGACGTGATCAAGCCGGCGATCAATATGCTCAGAAGTACGATCAGGTGGTTGCGATACTTGTAGACAATTACTTTCGTCCAGGAATTCTTCCGGATACTGTAGTAGGTATTCTGATCATGTGCGTTCAGAATAATTCTCGCGCCGGCGATCGCCTGGCCCAGCACCTCGGGAACCCCGCCCCGGCTGGCCTTCGCCAGCAGATTGAAGTCACCGTCGAGCAAGTAAATGCTCGTACCGTCAGTCGCGACGATTTCCTTCCGGGCGTCACCGACGACGTCACCGAGATAGTCCACGTAGAAATCTGACGGGAACCGGACGGTCCTGGTGACCTCCAGATTCCGATTCAGGATTGTCAGTCCAAAACCATCGGTCGAGACGAAGATCGACTCGTCGTTTTCATCGGGGTACCGGAACACTCTCTGTCGCCGAATGGGATTGTCGAATAATATCGAGTCGAGCGTTCTTCCCGACAGATCGAGGACTTTCAAGAACGAGAACAGGCGATCCTCCCGATCCGAAGTGTAGAATTGCGAGATGATGCAGTTCCGGCCGGTCTCTCCGTACTTGAACGGCTGAGGGTGGATACCGCTGTGTCTCGGGCCGGTTACCCGGTGCCACTGTATATCACCCCGTGCATTCAGACAGATCAGGTTGGAGTTGCAATCGCTCATGCCGTTCACGTCGTAACCGTTGCAGGGCGAGGCTCCGCCCACGATGAGCAACGGCGAGCCGGTCGAATCGACCACGCTTATGATGGAGCCGGGGCCGGGCTGATCCGGCACATCGCACCGCCAGAGCAGGGTGTCGTTGAAGATATCGAGACAAACGACCTGCCGGGGCACGAGGTCGTATCCGGCCGAGATGAAGAGGACCACGTCGGCGCGGCCGTCGCCATTGATATCGATAACATCGTCAATGAACAGGTCACCGTCCCAGTGGCCGTTGTGGTTGCGGTCGACGCCGACATCGACCAGGCGCCGGTAGATGGAACCTCTGTACGGATTGACAATCTCGAAGTAGAGTGAATCGTCGGTTTTGTAACTCACCAGTACTTCCGACGTATCGTCGCCGTCCATGTCATACGCGTAGTGCGAGTCGAGCTGTCGGGTCTTGAAATTCTGCTGGTCGAGGGTGTTGCCCCCCTCAAGTCCGGATTTCTTGAACAGGACAGCCGTCAGGGTATCTTCCGGGCGCCAGTTGTTCTGGACCTGGTAAATGCTCGTGGCTCCGGCGGAACCTATTCGCAGGGGATAGTCGTTCTTGCTGCTACGCTTGATTTCGATGAGCCGGTACGGCAGGTAGTCGGGGTTCGCGTCCGGGTCGATGGTCGCATGTCGGGATTGACTGCAACCGCCGATCCACGGCAGGAGAACCACTATAAGTGCAAATGACGCTGATCTGAGCATGCCAACGATTTCAACTGATATTCTGCGTTCGATTCGAATAATATACGGCGCGGCCGACTTTAGTCAAGCTGCGCTGCTCCGTTCGCGCCGTCGCGGCAAGGGGAGAGGAGTATGGAGCAGGAGTGCTTGGCACTTCAGATGGGACTGTCCGGACGAGATTGAATGCGGCCGGAATAGGGGGTGTATCGGTCGATTATACTTGACACATATCGATTTTGGAGTATATTCGAGGTATCTGTGGTTGCGTATTGTCATGTCTCGCAGGGCTGCTGCATGGCAACCACGGATTCACAGAAGGTAAGGGAGATTCCTTATGTAATCGTTCAGTGAAGGCCAGGGACGGCGATAGCACTGTCGTATGCGACGACGGGCCGCGCTGTTCCGGCTGTTCTCAAGTCCAATACTGGGTACCACCGCCTGCTCATCGACGCCCTCACGACACGCCGTCGCACTCCCACTCCGTGCGCGTATGTCAGGCGCCGGGTCGATCTGTTGTATGCAGATCACGGCTCCACAACGGGCAGCGAGAGCGCATCCACTATTGTCCTGACACCCCGCCCAGTGGAACTAGTCCATTCTCATTCTGACCGCACGCATACGCCCGGGAACTGGTGTCCATGTGTGTGGAGGGTCGACCGTCGCCCGAGCAATCCCGACCGAAATCGGTTCGAGCGTTCGTGCTGAGCGGCGGCCCGGGATACGAATAGAAAAGGGCCCGGCCGAGTAAGTCGGGAGGAGCCTAACCTGGGTACCAAACCATTAGACTCAAAGCAACTTCCCAGACTGCCCTCGAGCCGGGCCTTTTCTTGTCTCGTGGTCTTTTCAGGATACGGAGTATACAATTGAATCTGGTTACCGAGGATCGCAACGGCAGTACGTGGAGCGCGTCGCCTACTTCCGCCTCCGATCCTTGCAGCAGAGTGTGCCGTACTGGTCGAGCCCCGGACCACTCTCCAACCAAATATAGGCAATGGCGGCCACATGTCAACAAGTATGACAGACAAGTGCCCAACATGAGATTCGTCTGGCGCGCCGCGCACGCCGGCCGGCGGTGTCTCGGGCGGACCGAGTGCTCGGCGATTTTCCGGGCGGACGTCAAATTCCGCTTGACATCACCTGACGGTACAGGTATGTTGGATTGAAACGTACAGGGTTGCATTCTACGGTCAGAGACATCTTCGCACGACACCTCCAGTCATTCCGCTGAAGCGCGGCCTGAGTTCTCACTGTTACAAGTCTGATGCTGAGACGGGCAACGTCGGCAGGACATCAGAATCAGTTCACGAAAGCCAAAAGTATGACTGGGTACCATCGCAGTATTACTCCATGGCGTCCCCTTCCTGGGGACCGCAAACGCAGGTTCTCTTTAATTCCCCACAGTCATACGTCGAGATATTCGTATCTCAACGTCACCCCCCAATCTAATCCCATGCTCTATTCCCCGGTGCGGCCCGCGCCGCACGGAGTCATCAACCCTGGATTGAAGGAGGTGGTGCCTATCGGGTAACAGCCTTTGGTATTGTATTTGAGCGGACAACCAGGGTGTTGTGCCGCGTTTACTGGACTATTGGGTGAGATCGCAGATAATTCGCAGGGTAGAATCCGGTTGCAGGATTCCGGCTAAGTAAGTCGGGAGGAGTCTAACCTGGGTACCAACTTCCTCGGGTGTATCCGACTGCCCGGGCTGTGTAATGGACACAGGCCTCACGCAGGCATTCTGTCCTTCGTCGTCCACACTTCTCGTCCGGTGTTCCATTGTCGCGCTCATATCAAAGCGCGCAGCGAACACGGTCATGTTCGACCGTTCGCCGCACGCCTCCCCGGTTGCCGCCTGGTAAACCGCGGCGGACTCGTATCGCCGCACAATCAAAAGTTCTTGGGAGGCATTTCACATGTCCAAGAGTTTAAAGATTATCCTTTTGTCGGCGCTCCTGACGGTGCTCTTCGCCAGTCTGTCGTCGGCAGCGGTCTTCAAAGTCAAAGAAGGCGGTGCGCCGCCCTTCTATACCAATCTGGACACGGCTCTCTGGACCGCCCAGCACTACGGTCCCGGCCCGCACCAGATCGAGGTTTACGCCGGAACCTACACGACTGATATCGATCTGCTCGTACCGAGCAATGTCGACGCCATCACGGGTATGGAAGCCGGTGTCAACTTCGTCAACCCGGCTCCGCCGACCTGGATCGATCTGAACAAGAACTTCCTCGATGTCGCAGGAAGTAACGGTCTGACGATCTCCGGTCTGCACGTGAGCGGGTACAACGGCGGTGTCGTTACCGCCGGTGCCATGGCGACCGACCTGACCGTTGAAGACTGTGTTTTCGACGGCAACATCGTCGGTGTCTACGTCGGCTCCAACGGCGGCACGTTCAACAACCTGGAAATCATGAACGGCTGGATGGGTATCGGGATCAACTCCCTGAATACGACCGCCAGTGAGGCGATCGACAACAACTCGATCACCAACTGCTCAATTCATGGGATCCACCGCGCCCCGGCCATCATGTTCAGTGTCGATGACAACTTCTATGCCGGCAGCTTCCCGGCTGCCTCGCTGGACGGCAACAATGTCATGAACTGCACCGTCTTCGAGTGCAGCGACCAGGGCATCGGCATGTACGGCGCGACCAATACCACGGTCGACGGCTGCACGATCTATGATGTGCAGTGGGCCGCGGTTGCCGGCTGGGGCGCCGTGGGCGTCTCAATCGCCAACAATACCGTGTACGGCTGTGCCCAGGGCGCCGCCCAGCCCGACAGCGCCGCGCTCGGTCCGTGGGGCGGCGGCGGTGCGATGTCGTTCTATGGCGGCGGCAGTTTCACTATCGAATACAACACCGTGTACGACAACGGCGGTCTCGGCACCTTTGGTGACGGAGGCGCGTTCTCGGACTACGCGGTGTACTTCGATGCCGCCAGCTTCGGCAGCATGGTGCAGGACAACTGCTTCTACGGCCAGGACGGTGTGCAGGCGTTTGACGACGCCGGCAACACCTTCACCGGCAACTACTATGGTGTCGGGACGGTGGCCCCGTATGCGATCGATGGTCTGGCGGGCAGCACCGATGCGGCGCCGGGCGGCTTCGATGCGAGCGCCAACGCCGATCCGACCACGTATGATGTCTGGGACTACATCGACATGACCTTCGACTGGACGCTGCCCAACTGCGCTCCGGTCGACAGTGTCGGTCTGGCGTCCTACAATTTCACCGTTACCTTCGACCCGACCAAGCTGGAGTTTGTCGGCGGCTCGGGCGGTTACAACGAGGCTTTCCTCGGCGACACCGCCTTCTACGCTCCGATCGACGACAATACGCCGGGACAGGTGACGTTCGGTGCGGCCAACTTCCTGGCCCCCGGTTATGGCAACGCCAACCTCGCCTTCGGGCAGTTCCAGGTGATCGGGTTCGGGACGGTCAACGTGACCCTCGCGTCGACCTACCTCGACGAGAACAACAACCCGATCCTCGTGAGCAACCAGACGCTCACCCTGACGCTCGAGGACAACGAGGCGCCGACCATCACCGTGGTTCCGAACAACCCTGTGGGTGACGACACCTATTCGGACTTCGTCAACCTGGACGTCACCGGTGACGTGGCCGATAA
>CAYPYM010000224.1:0-5843 GCA_964414435.1 uncultured Ignavibacteriales bacterium
CGGAACCAGCTACCTTCAGCAGAAAGCGTTTTTCGACTCCCTCTTCGCTCACCCGGACGCGCCCGCTATCGACGCCATGTATGCCGAGCAGGCGCAGTACTACTTCTACCGCGACGAGGTGCTGGGACAGAATTTCTACGGCGACCCTTCGCTGCGTATCTGGACCGTCGTGCCGGCCCCGTTGGAAATCGCGCTGGACATAGCACCGAATTCGATCACGGCCGGCGTCACGGACGGCGACCTTCCGGCCGACGGATGCACGCTCTATGTCACCGGACCGAGCGGGCGGGTCGAGGAAGCGGTGACCGGCTCCGACGGCCGCGCCGCCCTCACGTACGACTTCGCTCTCGGCGTCTCGTACACGATCGCGGCCGTTTCGCCGGGACATACAATCGCGCTGACCACCTACGCACCAGGCATCGCCACCGACGTCAACAACGGCGACGAGCGATCGCTGCCGACGCAATTCGACCTTGAGCAGAACTACCCCAATCCGTTCAACCCGTCGACCACGATCCGCTTCGCGCTGCCTCGCGCTTCCGATGTTGCTCTGGAGATTTTCAACGTTAACGGACAGCGGGTACGCTCACTGGTCAACCGAACGCTGGCGGCCGGTGAACATGAGATTGTCTGGGATGGATCTACCGACAGCGGCGGACAGGCCGCTTCGGGGGTGTACTTCTATCGATTGATCGCCGGGGAATGTGTCGAGACGAAACGGATGGTGCTACTGAAATAGCCGGGGCGGCGTGCCGCGCGAGAGCGGCGGACGCTGCTGATCGAGCAATTCGGCGAACCGGCGCGTCATTTCCATCGACGAGTACTGCTCGGCATAGGCCGGTTTTGCAATAACCAGCTTCTCCCCGACTGCCGCGTTCGACATCTGCACTACGATATAATCCAGTACCTCATCGACATCGCCAAAACAGCAGATCCCGTTTTCGCTCCCTTCCACGAGGCGTCTGATCTCCGAACCGAGCGGCGCCCAGGCGAGAATCGGCCGTCCCGACGAGAGCAGCGTGTAGATCCGCCCGGTCGACAACCCCCGCTCCTTCTCCGTGGCCACGCCGATGTACATCAATGACGCTTCCGAGAGCAGGCGGATCGTTTCGACCCGCGACCGCACCCCCATCATTTCCACCTTGCCCTCGAGGCCGTGATGTTTCACGCGCGCCTCGAGCGCATCGCGGTCGGCCCGCCCCACCTGACGGATCCGGACCGACTCGTACAGTTCCGGCTCACTTTCCCGCAGGCGCGCCACCGCCTGCAGCAGCGGCTCGATCGGCGTGGTGGCGTTGATCGTGCCGAGCACACCGATCGTAAACATCTTCTCCGACGGTTCGGTCCACCGTTCGGCCAGTTCCTCATCGAAGGAATTGTAGATTGTCTGTGCCGCTCCGACGTACTCGCCGACAGTGTCGTTCACCGCGGTAACCGCGTCGGCTTCGTCCTTGATCGCCGCGAGCAGCGCTTTGGCCTTGCGCCGTCGGAGCGGACGGTCGGCAAACAGGTCTTCCGGTTTGTAAACTGTCCAGTAGTCGCGGAAATCGGCAATCCAGGGCCGATGAAATTCTTTGTGCAGTTTGCGCGCGACCAGATGCGACGAAATCGGCGGCGAGGTCGAGATGATCGCATGGTAATCGCGGTTGTTGAGCAAAGTACGACCGTAGCGCACCGCCGCTCGCACCCAGCCGATCTTGGAGTCGGGGAAAAAGCTGTCGGCGATCGGCCGTCCCTTTTCAATCGTTCGCGCCTTCACCCGGCGCATCCCCAGCATATACATCAGCCGTTGAGGATCGGACGACCCCGATCGGTAGATGCGGGCCTCGGGGATACTGTCCAGCAGCTCCGGTTCATAGAGCCGGTAAGCGACCGGCTTGACCGTGAGTACGTCGCACCGGTAGTCGAACCGCGGCAGGTGTTTCACCAGCGCCAGCGGCCGCGCCACGCCGGCCCCGCCGAGCGGCGGGAAATAGTAGCAGATCAGCAGGACCCGCTTCATGGCCGTGCCCCTTCGGCGACAATCCGCTGCATCAGCTCGATCTGGCGACGGACGTTGTCCTCGAAGATCCCCCGCGCTTTCACCTGCTCCAGATTGTTCTTACGCATCGAGGCAAAATCGTCGTTGCTCGCGATAAGCTCGCCTACCGCTCGCCGAAGCGACTCTTCCGAGTCAAGCGAGTACCGGAAACCGGCGCCCTCGGTGAGCCATTCATTCACCCCGGGGATATCACCCACCACCGGGATCAGCCCGAGCGCCATCGCTTCGATCAATGTCACCGGCGACGAGTCCGAAAGCGCCGCCGAGAGATACACATCGTGCTTCGCCATCAGGGCGATGAATTCCTCACGCGGCCGGCGTTCATAGTAGCGGATACGGTCACCGACAAGTGCGTTCGCCGCCCGCTGGAACGATTCGTACCGGCTGCCGAACGCGGGAAACGTGATGACAACTGTCTCATCGTTGATCTGATCCCGAAGTGAACGCACGACAAACAGGTTGTTGTAGATCTCCTCGTGCATGCGCGGCACGATGATCCGCAGCGGCGAACCGAGCGCATAGTCACGCCGGTGGTGCCGGAAGAGCCCTCGTTCGACGCCCCACCCTATCACCTCTACCGGGGTGTTCTTCCGCAGCTTGTGCACGGCGTCGGCCAGGTACTGCGAATCGGCCACAACCACCTTGGCCGCGTGCAGCCCCCGGAGCACCTTGGCGCGATGGAACCGTGACTTGTGCGGCACCACGAGAATATCCGACCCCCATACATGCAGCATCACCGGGGGGTGCGGTCGCTTCAACCGCGAAGCGAGATACCCGTAGCCGGCGGCGTAATGGGCGTTGATAATGTCGGGCTTGAACCGGTCGATTACTTTCCGCAGCTGCCCGGCGCTGAGCGCATAGGCCAGCGTGCTGATCGGCGCGCGCCGCTTCAACAGCGTGTGCTCCATCTCACCGCTCTCCAGCGACACGGTCAGCACCTCGCACCCCTGCACCGTCAGTTCGGCGACCAGCCGCTCGGTGTGAAACGACCGGCTGTCGGCCGCGACCAGGACTTTCATCCGTGCGTCACTCACAACAGCCGTCCCAGCCCTTTCTTGAAAATGTAGCCGTTGTAGCGATACCGCTCGCCGCCCCAGCGCTGCTTGAAGAAATCGGTGCCGGCCGCATCCGGCGGCGAGGCGCCGAGATTCAGGGTGGTTATCCCTTCGGCCATCGCCTCTTTGCACGTTTCATAGATCATCCGGTGATTGGCCTTGAGAAAGCTGAACTCCTTGTCGTAGAACATCTGCCAGCCAAGGAGCATCGTCCCCTCGACAAAGTATATGTGCGACGCCACCGGACGGTCCTCATATTCACACCAGCGCCATCGGATACGTTCGTCGCGCGACGCCAGCTCCGCCAGCGCTTCAAAGAACGATTCTTCGTAGCGTGGCTTACTGTCGTGCAGGCAGGCGGTCGATTCCACCAGCTTGAGAAATTTCTCCTGATGAACATTCCAGTCGAACCGGATGAGTTCGACTCCCTCGCGCCGCGCCTTGCGGATCTCGGAGACGAGTTTTCGGTCGGGCGGCTCCCAGTCCGGCGCGCTGACATCAACAACGGTCGTTTCCAGCGCCTGCACATCGTAGCGCGGATCGACCGGAATTTCATCGTGAAAATCGTACAGAAAGACCTTGGCGTAGCCGTCATCGGCGATCGCCGTGCACAGACCGGCCACCAGCGCCACCCGCTCGGATTCGAATTCCGGCGCCACTCCCGGATGGGCGTAGAGGCCGTCGGGCATCGCCAGGAACCGCCGGGTCGGACCGCGCCCGAATTCCACGCCGGGCAGCACCGCGATCGGCGTGCCGTTATCCTCGATCACCCAGACCGCCCTCTGTCCGCCGCGAGTCTCCCAGACTTCTGCAAATCCGCTCGAGGCAAAGAGCGAGTTTCCGGTCAGGCGCGCCACCGCCTCTTCCGGGATATCCGGCGCAACGTATCGGAGTGTTTTCATTATTTTCGGATAAGCAGGAGCTTGCCGCGGGCAAGCACATCGGCGCCGTGCGTTATCACGTACAGGTACGCCCCCGATGTCACCGCTTTGCCGCGCTGGTTGCGGCCGTCCCACGGCGAATTCACCGAAAACTCGGCCACCGGCTCGCCGGCGATCGTGTACAGCGTCACATCGGCCCGACCGTCGTAATTGAACACGAGTCGCTCGTCGCCCGACCGAATGACAAATGGATTCGGCACCGGCACGATCGAGTCGGCGGTGGTGGTGTAGGTGCTCAATTGAGTCCGAAGAATCGAAATGCCGCCGTCGGTGGCGATATACAGCGTGCCATGGGCACGATCGAGATAGAGATCGGTGATGAAATCCGACACCAGCCCCGAGTTGTCGGTGGTGTAGATGTCCGCGGCCCCGGTCGTGGCGTCGAGCCGCACCAGCCCCGAGCGCGTTCCGATCCAGGCGTTGGAACGGCCGTCAAACGTTATCGCGTTCACGTCGGAGCTGACTCCGGAGGGCAGGTCGACATCGACAAACCAGTCAATCCCGTTATCCCACCGTGAGATTCCGAGATTGGTGCCGACCCAGACGCCGCCGTCGGGCGGGTAGGCCACGGTGCGCACGACATCCGAACGCAACCGCCGGTTGTCCGCGGTGTAATGATGAACGTCCGGCCGGCCGCCGGTCCACGGATCGGATCCCATATCGAGCAGGTAGACGCCGTTGCCGGTCGTGCCGACCGCGAGCTGTCCGCCGGCATATGCTATCGATGACGTCAGATTGGTCGTGAGGCCGTTGGCGACGCCGAATGCCGTCCAGGCCGCCGGGTTATCGACATTGTCGAGCGGCGCGGTCGCAACGACCGTCCCATTGGCGGCATAAAAAAGCACGGCATACACATTGGCCCCGTCGGTGGCGGTGCCGCGCACGACCACATAGGTCGGCGCCCCGATTATGCCGGTGCAGGTCGAGTTCTGCTCGTCATATGTGAACGATGTATCCGGGAGCAGCTTGAACAGGCCGTTGCCCCACGAGGACGCCCAGATCGCGCCGGTCGGGTCGATCATGAGACCCATGGTGCCGTCGCGGGAGTTGACGTTCCGGTTGACCCACTCACTGTCGACAAACTGTGAATAGGTCCGGGTGCCGAACCCGGCCGTAATGACACCGCCGCCATCAACCACGAGCGTCTGGACATTGTTGCCGGGCGCGCCGGTGTACGGGTACACCGTGTAGCGATCGACATCCCAGCGATACAGGCCGCTGTCGGGTGCGGCGGTCCAGCGTTGCCCCTGAAACGAGGTCCCGGTGAGCGCGCCGCCCGGAAGGCCGCTGGTCGAGAGGGTCGCACTCCCGCCGGCGGTGACAACCCCGATACCGCCGCTGCTGTAGATGAACAGGGTGTCGGACTCCGCCACCAGGTCGGTTACCACCTTGCCCTGCGCCGGCGTGAGCCACGAAAACGTCGTGTCGATCGCGCCGCGAACCAGTCGAAAGACCCCGCGCGAGGTGCCGACGTACGTACTGCCGAGAAAACGCGCCACCGTACGGATCGTATCGCTCCCCAGCACCGGATACCGGGCGACATCGAACACCGTCCACGTCAGCGGTGATTTGAGCAGGTCGGGATCATCGATCGGTGCCGAGGCCAGCCCGGCCGAGGTCGCCAGCCAGATGGTGTCATTGGCCAGCGTGATATCGTATACGTTCGGCGACGGATTCAGGTCGCCGAAAAGACCGTACGAATCCTGAATCTGGCCGCCGTCGACAGTCTTGGAGAACAGCACCAGACCCACCCCGGTACCGATCCACATCAGATCGCCGTCGTCAACCAGACTGAAGAGCGCCAGA
>CAYPYM010000225.1:0-3560 GCA_964414435.1 uncultured Ignavibacteriales bacterium
GACGGCGGCACGCTCTTTTTCGATGAGATCGGGGACATGCCGCCGGCAATTCAGGCCAAGGTGCTGAATGCGGTGGAGGAGCACCGCATCCAAAGGGTCGGCAGTAATCGCACGATCTGGGTCGATACGCGGTTGATCTACGCGACCAACCGCGATCTCCACGCCATGATCAAGCGCCGGGAATTTCGTCTCGACTTATTCCAGCGTATCAACACCTTCTCGATCGAGATTCCGCCGTTGCGGGAGCGCCCCGGTGACATCCCGCTGCTGGTGGATCATTTCATTCGCGTCTTGAGTCGGGGGAGCGCCGCGCCGAGGATTTCGCACACATCCATGGACGCTCTCATGGCCTATCCCTGGCCCGGCAACGCGCGCGAGCTGAAGAACTGCATCGAACGGCTCTGTGCCCTCTTCGCCGGGCAGGATATCGGCCTCAACCGTCTGCCTCGTGAAATCCAGGCAGCCCGGACCAGCGGCACCTACAGCCGGGAGATAGCCGAGTCGGCCGAGAAGGCGCGCATGGCGGCGGCGTTGAAGGATTGCGAAGGCAAGATCTCTCCCGCCGCAAGAAAAGTAGGGATGTCGCGCACGACATTTCGCCGGAAGGCAAAAAAACACGGCCTTATCTGAGCGCACTGAGGCGGGGAAGTGGCCAACTGGCCACCAAATCTATTCAATTGTCCATTTTTTAACGCACTGATATAGAATAACTTAAAGTCATTTTGGCGTTCGGCGGCCACTTCGACGGACGGTTTGTGCGTTTTCGGGTTTCCCGCGGGCTTGGGCAACTCATTGCAGCACAGTCGATAACACCATCAGGCAGACATTCTCGATCACCCGGCACCGAATTTGAGATACCTCCGGCCAGTGGCCATAAGGTCCCAATAAACAAGCGGAGGATGCTATGTCTAAGAAACGCTGGTCTGTTCTCGTTCTCGGTTACGCCCTGATAGTGCTGGTGACCGTTATGTTGGGGGCACTTTCCGTGCCGTCGTCGGCTCTGGCGGAGGGTGGCGGGGGTTCGATCATTCCACCGCCGGCCAACACCGACACGACGTCCAATGGAAGCTCCGTCGGCGCGCCGATCATCTCCGATCCGACCGTTGCCGACCCGTCAACCATCGACCTGTTGCTGATTACCATAGACATACTCCTGTAAAGCCACGGGAGCGGAGGGGCGCCGCCGGCGCCCCTCGATTTCTGAGACAAGAACAATGAGCAAAGTCGACAAAATCATCCGGTTGATACACCTTCTGACCAACCGGCCATCGGTTACGCTCGATACGATTATGGCTCAGTGCGATATTCCCGAACGAACCGCCTACCGGTATCTCAATACTATTTCCGAGGCGAATATCCCGGTCTATTACGACAAAGAGGTGCACGCCTATCGTCTCAACGACAAGCGGGCGTTCGGGATCAACAATCTCCCTCTGGGCGATGCCATGACGATCGCGCTGGCGCTGCGCCTGCTCGCCGCCCGCGTCAACAACGAGTACGGCAAGGAGATCGAGACGCTCGTGTCGCAGTTCCTGGTCCGGCAGTATTTCGCTCTCGACGAGGTGATGGACACATTCGATGACGCCATTCAACGCCTTCAGCCGGAGAGCGACTGCTCCGAACTCCTGTCGGCCATGCTTCTCCATATTGCCATGCGGTGTGAGAAGCAGGTTCTGCTGACCACCGGCAACGGCAGCCCGACAACGACCAAGGAGGTTCGGGTCGATCAGCCGCGGCTCAAATTCAAGGAGAGTTGGCTGGTCGTGGAGTCCGCCCGACTCGAGAACGACGGCACCTCGCTGTCCGACGTCCGCAAGGTTTCCATCCAGTGACCCCGGCGCTCCGGGGAGGGAGCGCTGTTTCGGTCGATTCCCGCAAATTCTCCAAAACTTGTTGTTGATCCGGCGTCGGTCGGCCGGTAGTTTCGAGCCCATATCGTCGCCGCAGCCGACGGCGGTTGCAACGGGATCCATTCGAACCGGGCGATCCCGACAAAATTACTCACTTATCCTGTGTGAAGTGGACGGGGAGGCTGCCACCACCGGTGGTCTCCCCGGAATTTCCGTCCCGGAGACGGTGCGCCGCCGGGGCAATCAGCCCGGCCCGAGGCATCGTATTTGTTGACGTAACCGGTTGTAGACACATATATTCCATGTTACACACCGGCCACCTGATATCTGCGGCGGAAGGAGAATGATTCATGGGCAAAGCGGCGGCTCGCATGGGCGACATGGTCAAGACCTGCAATGACCCGACCGACATGCCCACCAGCTCGATCATCTCGACCACCCACTCGGTCTTTATCGACAAGCTCCCCGCGGCCAAGATGAACGATAAGGTGGTCGGAGTCGATATCCACATCATCATGATTCCCTCGCCCGGCGGCCCTGTTCCCACCCCGCTGCCGCATCCCTACAACGGCGCGATCACCATGCAGTGCTCGACCACGGTTAAAATCGAGGGCCAGTTCGCCGCCGTGGTCGGCTCCAAGTCAATGGGCCAGCCGCCGCATATCCCGCAGGGCGGGCCGTTTCAGAAGCCGCCGACCAACCAGGGCGAAATCATGATGGGGAGCACGACCGTTTTCATCGCCGACGGCGGCGGTGGCGGTGGCGGCGGCGGTGGTTCCACGGCCACGACCAAAAACGCCACAACCGTGACCAAGCAGACCTCGGCGACCAAATCAACCGGTGATGATGACAGCGAGTCCGCCGAAGCCCACGAACTCGATGTCGAATTTACCGACAAGGGCGGCCTGCCCGTCGCCGGGCCGGAATACACGGTCAAGTATCCCAATGGCCAGAAGGTCAAGGGGCCGCTGACCGGCGCGATCAAGACGAATGTGCCCAAATCGGGCGACCACGAAATCGTGCTCAAGTCGATCACGAAAGCGGTCTGGTCAAAAGCCTCGGCCCGCGACGGTGAGAAGGTGAAGATGCAGGTGGAGGGGATCGGGTTCGAGGATGACGACAAGGCGACGTTTTCGGTCTTCAAGAAGGACGTCGGCCGTCCGGATAAGCTGCTCGCCCGATTCGAGGATGTCGCTCTCAGCGGCGACAAGGCCGAACAGGAATGGGCCTACGAATATACCGAGGATGACGATTACAAGCAGGGGGCGGAGCCGCCGAAGTACTCCTCGCCCAAGTTCTTTTTCACGGTGGCGATCGGCAGTATGTTCACGCGGTCGGGCGCACTCGACTACAAGGACTATGTCGAGATCACCCTTGTCGACGGCGAAGGGAACGCGGTCAAGGGCGCCGACTACAAACTGTACACGGCGTCGGGCGAGATCCGGACCGGCAAGCTCAACAACGACGGGTACGCCAAGGAAGAGAACATCCCGCCGGGGCCGACCTCGGTGACGTTCCCGGGGCAGGACGACGCCGCCTCGGACGATTGAGGGTGTTGGCGACACTTGCAGAAACCGCATTTGACGAGGAAACCAGTATCCGGGTCATCCCGGAGAGCCGGGCATTGCAATGGGTAGATCGTTCTTTGGCAGGATCGCTGCCAAGATGCAGAAGAAAAATACCTTCAGGGCGATGACGCCCGGCTCGGCC
>CAYPYM010000225.1:3570-5800 GCA_964414435.1 uncultured Ignavibacteriales bacterium
GGCCTATCTGCAAATCCAGTATCAAAGCGCTCACAGCGAAAAGAATGAGCCCTTTCCGGAGGGCACGGTCGTCAAGGTCGATTACATTGACCGCGACGGGAAAACGACTCCGCACAGCGATCCCCTGTCGATCGCGGGCAGTTCGGGGAAAATCTCGTTCAAGATGCAGCAGCGGTACAAGCTCTCGTTCTGGCTTGATTTTTCAGAGCGCCCCTATTTCAACATCACCGACAAAAAGCTCATGACCGCCGACGAATACAAGCAGGCGCTCACCGGCGACAGCCTGTACCTGACGAAGAAGGCGGTCATGCTGCTGCCGAAGAAGATCGATCTCAAGGATTTCACCTGGGAGATCAAGAGCAAGCTGTTCGATAAGACCGCCGGTCAACGCTGTTTCAAGGGGCTCGACAAGAAGGAGCTGAAGGGCGACTCGGAGTACCTGCCGGTGGTCCTGAAGCCGGAGTGGCTCTTCGTCTCGCTGCGTTTCCACGATCAAATCTCCGGCGACGAGAAAGAGGTGCCGCAGGGAATCTGGCTGGAGGGGTACAACGAGGGGGTGAGCAAGGAAAAGCCGGTCACCGCCAGCAGCCTTGTCAAAGACAAGAACCTGCTCCTGCCGTGGTTCCAGACGCGCGATCAGTCGGCGCAGCGCAACAAGATGGAGGCGGTGCTGAAGTTCAAGACGCGGTGGTGGTTTATCCACGACGGCAAGCTCGAGGAGAAGAACCCCGATGATGTCTGGAAAGAGCCGCTGGTCGACCGTCTCAAGTATTTCGATCTCCCCGAAGTGTTCAACTCCGACAACTGGCGCGTGAAGAAGGGCTCCGACTGGAAATACTGCCACAACCACATCAACGAGGGCAGTTCGAAAGACGAACCGCTCGAGTTCTATCTCGATGGTGTCGTGCTGACCGACGATAAGCTCAAGGCGATTTCGTGGAACGACGACGACCGCTTCACCGCCATGGACATGACGCTGGCCGTGATCAAGCCCGATCCCGACCGACCGTACTGGACCAGAGGCAAGGCGCTCTCGCCGTTTATCGGGCCCGAACATGCCGACAGGCCGATCCGGATCGTGGTGTGCAACGGCTTGTTCTATGACGTCACCCACAAGCGCTGTGTCAAAGGGGAGGCGGTTGGTGCGCGGGCGGCGGTGCTCGCCGATCCGACGGTTCATCACGGCGAGGCCCTGCTTGGACCGGTGGCGGCCAATATCGGCAATTTCGAACTGCACTTCCTCCGCGAGTGTCTCGATGCCGAGAATAAGGAGGCGGTCTGCCTCATGATCTACTGGTCGGCGACGATTACGCCGCAGCCGGGCGCCGATCCCGAGCCGTTTTTCAAAGTCGGCTTCACCAACGCGCGCGACCGCTGGAGTGCCAAGGGATACACGTTCGAACCGAAGGAGAATCCCAACGGGCGCGGCATGAAGGTAACGCCGGTCGGGTTTTTCGAGGGACGCGCCGGCGACCCCAAGAAGTGCGTTATCACGCTTCACCCGGCGGGCGACGCCCGAGCGAGCATGGGTCTGCACACGGCTGATTTCTGGGAAGGCAACGAGGCGGCCGACGGGACGACGGTCAACGAGGACGGCACCGCCTACAAGTGGTTTACGATGGCGCATGAGGTGGGGCACGCGATCGGGCTCTACGACGAATACGCCGAGCCGATCGAGAACTCGTGGAACCCGGTGCTGCCGAAGTTCGACCAGTACTACCCGGGCATGCCCTACGCCGCGGATACGGCCTCGATCATGACCTCATGCCAGGCGCCGCGGCTGCGCCACTCCTGGTACTTCTGCCGCTGGTTGAACGAGACCGAGGCGGTCAAGAAACTCACCGGTGACACCGTTTTCCACGTGAAGAGCGCCCACGGGCCGGCGTATAAGTATTATCTGAATACGGCGTCGCGTGATTTCTACAAGCCCCGATACACCGAGAATGCGTACGTACACGGCACCTTCGGTAAGATGGACCTGTATCTGTACCGCCTGGGTGCGGACGAGGCGACGGCCAAGCTGCTTCCGGGACAGACAAAGCTGAAGGGAATGTTAGTGGTGGCGCCCAAGCTCGCGTTCACGTATTATGATTGGGATACGGCCGTCTGGCCCGATCACGACACCAAGGTCGCCTACATCCAGCAGTTTCAAAATCGCGTGGCGGGGCTGAACCGTCAGATCTATCTCGAAAGCGACGATGCCAGCTTCAAGAAGATATACGTGCACTTC
>CAYPYM010000226.1:0-5785 GCA_964414435.1 uncultured Ignavibacteriales bacterium
ATATCGGGGCGGAAGGTCGGGACGGTGGCGACGATCGGATTGTCACCGTCGACGGAGAACTCGAGGTCGGTGAGAATCTGTTTCATGCGGTCGGCCGAGATGTCGGTGCCGAGTACCTGATTGCACCGCTCGGGGCGGAGCGAAACCTGTTTCGGCTCGATCCGGTTCGGGTAGGCGTCGATGATGCCGGCGAGCACCTCTCCCCCGGCCAGTTCGGCCATGAGGGAAGCGGCGCGGTCGATGGCGTATTCAACCCCGTTCGGGTCGGCGCCCTTTTCGAAGCGCTGGGATGATTCGGTCACGATGCCGATATGCCGGCGGCTTTTGCGGATCACCGACGGATTGAAGTAGGCGGCTTCGAGCAGGATGTTGGTGGTGTCGTCCTCGACCTCACTGTGCAGGCCGCCCATGACGCCGCCCACGGCCACCCCTTCCCGGCCGTTCGTGATCATGAGGTTGTCGGGGATCAGTTCGTGTTCGCGGCCGTCGAGGGTGGTGAATTTCTCTTTGTCGTGGGCGCGACGCACAACGACCTCGCGGGAGCCGAAGCGGTCGAGATCGAAGGCGTGGAGCGGATGGCCGCTTTCGAGCATGACGAGGTTGGTGATGTCGACGACGTTGGAGATCGGGCGGACGCCGGAGATGAGCAGCTTCCTTTTCAGCCACCAGGGCGAGGGACCGATCTTGACATTTTTGATTACCCGGGCGGCGTAGCGCGGGCAGGCATCGGGATCGTTGATCGTTACCGTGACGACATCGGCGGCTTTCTCGGCGGTCTCGGCGAGCTTCACCTCGGGCTTTTTGACTTTCACCGAGGCGAGCGCGGCGATATCGCGGGCGATGCCGATGGCAGACATCGAGTCGGGCCGGTTGGGGGTCAGTTCGAAGGTGATCCGGTAGTCTTCCATATCGAGGGCTTCGGCCAGCGGCGTCCCGATCTTGGTGTCGGGCGGGAGCACGATGATGCCGCTGTGGTCCTCGGAGAGGCCGAGCTCGCGTTCGGAGCAGATCATGCCGCGCGACTCGACCCCGCGGATTTTTGCCTTTTTTATGACGATGCCGCCGGCGAGTTCGGCGCCGAGCAGGGCAACCGCGACTTTCTGGCCGACCGCCACGTTGGGGGCGCCGCAGACGAGGTCCATCGTTTCGGAGTCGGTATTGACGGTCGCGAGCCGGATCTTGTCGGCGCCTTCGATCGGTTTGAGGTCGATCACCTCGCCCACGACGACCTTGTCCATGTGGGCGTGCATCGCCTCGGTGTCCTCGGCCGCGGTGCCGCACAGGGTGAGGCGGCGGGCCGTTTCCTCGACCGACCAGTTCACGCCGGTCAGATCGAGCAGCCATTTATACGAAACTTTCATCGTTACCTGAACTGTCGCAAGAAGCGGATATCGTTATTGAAGAACAGCCGGATATCGTTGATCCGGTGCTTCAGGAGCGCCGGGCGTTCGACGCCCATGCCGAAGGCGTAGCCGCTGTATTTTTCGCTGTCGAGGCCGGCGGCCTCGAGCACGTTCGGATCGATCATGCCGCAGCCGAGGATCTCGAGCCAGCCGGTGAGTTTGCAGAGCTGACAGCCCTTTCCCCCGCAGAGAATACAGGACACGTCGACCTCGGCCGACGGTTCGGTGAAGGGGAAAAACGAAGGGCGGAAGATCAGCTTGACCTCGGGGCCGAAATACGCTTTGCAGAAGGCCACGAGGGCGCCCTTGAGGTCGGAGAGGGTCACGCCCTCGTCGACGAGGAAGCCGTCGACCTGGTGGAAGGCGACGTGCGACCGGGTGGTGATGGTCTCGTTGCGGAAGGTCCGGCCGGGGGTGATGATTTTTATCGGCGGTTTGCGCCGGATCAGTTCGCGGGCCTGGACCGGGGTCGTATGGGTGCGCAGGAGCCGGTCGCCCTCGACAAAGAGGGTGTCCTGCATGTCGCGGGCGGGGTGATCGGGCGGGAAATTGAGCGCCTCGAAATTGAAGTAGTCGGTCTCGACATCCGGGCCGTGGGCGACCTCGAAGCCCATCCCGTAGAAGATGCGGCAGATGTCGTCCATCGTCTGGTTGATGATGTGGGGAACGCCGACGTGCTGGGCGGTGCCGGGGAGGGTCGGGTCGAACGAGCTGTCTTTGTGGACGGTGCCGAGGCGTTCGCGGGCGTCGGTGAGGGCCTGTTCGATGGCCGCGCGGGCATCGTTGGCGGCCGCGCCGACCAGTTTGCGTGTGTCCGGGGGAAGCTGCCCGAGGCCTTTGAGGAAGGCGGTCAGGACGCCTTTGCGTCCGAGGTAGTGGACACGGAGGTCATTAAGCGAATCAAGCGAATCGGCCGCGCCGATTCGCTCGGTTGCTTCGCTTTGTGCTGCGGCAATCTCGTCCGGAAGTGACATCGGGAATCACTCCGGGGGTTACTGACCGGTGGCCATTTTGGCCAGCGACGTGAACGTCGTCATATCGCGGGCGGCGATATCGGCCAGCATTTTCCGATCGAGATTGACTCCAGATTTTTTCAGTCCCGCCATGAGGGTCGAGTAGTTGGTCCCGCACATTTTGGCGGCGGCGGAAATACGGGTGATCCACAGTCTGCGGAATTCACGTTTTTTGGCGCGACGGTCGCGGTAGGCGTAGACCAGCCCTTTGTGGACGGTCTCGAGCGCGGTGCGGTAGAGGCGGCTGCGGGCGCCGTAGTTGCCGCGGGCGCGCTTGAGGACTTTCCGGTGCCGCTGGTGGGCGGCGACGTTATTTTTGGCACGAGCCATGGTACAGTTCTCCTTTACCAGATCCGGCTGGGGTGGCGGCTCAGGCCGGCACCATCCGGCGAACGCGCCGGATATCGGCCGCGGAAATCAGGGTTGGTTTGCGCAGCTTGCGGATGCGCTTGGGGGTCTTCTTGGTCAGAATGTGGCTTTTGAAAGCCTTTTTCCGTTTGTACTTCCCGGAGGCCGTGCGTTTCACGCGCTTGGCGGCGCCCCGCTGGGTTTTCATCTTCGGCATGGTTACCCTTTACACACTATAAACAGCGTTTTTTATCGTTCTTCAGCCCGTTCACCCTGATCGGAGTCGGCGGCAGCGTCGGCTTCCTCCTTGTCGAGGGCTATTTTGCTTTCGCGGGCCTGTTGTTCCATTTCGGCCTTTTCCTTCTCGGCTTTCTTTTTCAGCTCTTTCATCACCTCGGGAGTCGGCGACATAATGATGTTCATCTGGCGGCCTTCCATGCGGGCCGGCGATTCGACCACGCCGACATCCTGTAATTCTTCGGCCACGCGGTCGAGGACTTTGCGACCGTGTTCGGTATAGGCCATCTCGCGGCCGCGGAACATCACGAAGACCTTCACTTTGCTGCCCGATTCGAGGAAGTTGCGAACATGCTTCGTTTTGAACAGGAAGTCATGTTCGTCGATTTTCGGCCGGAAGCGCATTTCTTTGAGCTGGTACGAGTGCTGGCGCTTCTTGGCCTGTCGATCCTTCTTGGAAAGTTCGTACTTGTACTTTCCGTAGTCGAGAATCCGGCATACCGGAGGGCGGCTGTTGGGCGACACCTCGACGAGGTCGAGTCCTAATTGCTGCGCCCGCTCCAGAGCTTCCTTGGTCGGCAGGATGCCGATTTGCTCGCCCTCAGGACCAATCAAGCGAACGGGGGACATTCTGATCCGTTCGTTGATGCGCAGGTCTTTACTGCTGATAGAGCCTCCTTACAAAAAAATCAGGCGTTCTCGTCGAGGCCCTTGCTCTCGATTTCGGCGCGCAGCATCGCCACCGCCTCGTCGAGGGACCTCGATCCCAAATCGCCGGTTCCGTGTTTACGCACCGACACTTCGCCGGCTTCAGCTTCCCTGCCGCCGACGATGAACATGTACGGAATCTTCATGAGTTCCGCATCGCGTATTTTCGCTCCCACCTTTTCCGAGCGGTCGTCGATCTGGGCGCGGATATCGAGCTTCTTCAGCCGGTCCACGACCGAGGCGGCGTAGTCGTTCAGATTGTCGGTGATCGGGAGCACCTTCACCTGCACGGGGGCCAGCCAGAGCGGGAAATCGCCGGCGTAATGCTCGATGAGCACGCCAAAAAACCGCTCGATACTGCCGAGCAGGGCGCGATGTACCATATACGGCCGCTTCTGGCGACCGTCGCTGTCAATATAGTGCAAATCGAACCGTTCCGGCAAGTTAAAATCGAACTGGATGGTCGAGCACTGCCAGGCGCGGTTGAGGGCATCCTTGATCTTGATGTCGATCTTGGGGCCGTAAAACGCCCCGCCGCCTTCATCGACCTCGTACGGGAGGCCGGCTTTTTCGAGGGCTTCACGGAGTGAGTTCTCCGCCCGGCGCCAGTCTTCCTCGGAGCCGACCGACTTTTCCTCCGGGCGGGTCGAGAGGTAGATGTCGTATTTCGAGAAGCCGAACGACTTGAGCATGTGGATGCAGAAGTCGAGCACCCAGCTGACCTCTTCCTCCATCCGGTCCTGCGACACGAAATGGTGGGCGTCGTCCTGGGTGAAGCCGCGCACGCGCATGAGGCCGTGGAGGACGCCGGCCCGCTCGAAGCGGTAGACGGTGCCGAGTTCGGCCCAGCGCAGGGGCAGGTCGCGGTACGACCAGAGGCGCGACTTATAGATATTGATATGGAACGGGCAGTTCATCGGCTTGAGCTGGAACTCCCGCTCCTCGATTTCCATCGGACCGAGCATCGATTCGTTGTAAAAGTCGAGATGCCCGCTGGTGTGCCACAGTTCGCGGTTGGCGATATGCGGCGTGTAAACCAGTTCGTAGCCGTAGCGGAGGTGTTCCTGCCGCCAGAAATCTTCGATCTCGGCCCGCACCCGGGCGCCCTTGGGATGCCAGAGGACGAGGCCGGCGCCGATTTCATCGGAGATCGAATACAGCTCGAGCTGTTTGCCGAGGACGCGGTGGTCGCGCTTTTTGGCTTCCTCGAGGCGGTGCAGGTAATCGTCGAGCATCGCCTTTTTGGGATACGACACGCCGTAGATGCGCTGGAGCATCTGGCGGTGTTCGTCGCCGCGCCAGTAGGCGCCGGAGGTGGCGATCAGTTTGAAGGCCTTGATAATGCCGGTGCGCGGGATATGCGGTCCGCGGCAGAGGTCGACAAAGCGCGACTGGTAGTAGAAGCTGACGGTGTCGTCCTCGAAGCCTTCGAGGAGCTCGATTTTGTACGGTTCGCCGCGGCCTTCATAGAACTTGATCGCCTCTTCCCGCTTCATGCGGTCGCAGGTGAAGGGGGCGTCCTCGCCGATGATCTCGGCCATCTTGTCTTCGATTTTCTGGATATCCTCGGGCGAGAACGGTTTTTCGACATCGAAGTCGTAGTACCAGCCCTCGTCGATCGGCGGGCCGATCGCCAGCTTGACGCCGGGGAACAGCTCCTGCACGGCCTGGGCCATGATGTGGGAGCTGGAGTGCCAGAAGACCTGGCGTCCCTCGGGGTTGTCGAACGTGAGGATCGACACTTCGGCGTCGGCGCTGACCGGCGCCGACAGGTCCCGTACGATCCCGTCGACTTTGACGGCGATGGCGTCCTTGGCCAGACGGGGCGAGATCGACCGGGCGATATCGTAGCCGGTGGTGCCTTCGTCGTAGGGCCGGACGGAGCCGTCGGGCAGGGTTATTTGGAGCTGCGACATACTACTGTATCCATCTACAACAAGAGCGGATTGCCGGGTGGGCGCGCCCACTGAATAAACCCGCTCCTCGATCGGTCCATAAAAATGGTGGGCGATACTGGAATTGAACCAGTGACCCCTTGCATGTCAAGCAAGTACTCTAACCATCTGAGCTAATCGC
>CAYPYM010000227.1:0-5777 GCA_964414435.1 uncultured Ignavibacteriales bacterium
CATATCGAGAAAGATGGCAGCTCCGCCCGGCGCGAGCACGGCCGCCGTCTCCTCCCAGAAGCGGTTCAGCATCGCAAGCGGGATATGCGAATACCAGTAGGCGGCGAAGACGATATCGAAATTACGGTTGAGCGGCCGAAGGTCGTAGGCGTCATTCTCTTCAAGAGTGACATTGGGCAGATCGGCCGTTTTGGCGGCGGCGATCTTGAGGGCGTCGGCGACCGCATCAGTGGCGAGAACGCTCGAAGCTCGGGTCGCGACAAGCTCGGTCCAGGTGCCGGTCCCGGCGGCGATCTCGAGCACCGATTTTCCGGAGATCAGCGGTTCGATACGGGTGACAATCGGCCGGTAGAGTTGCTCGGAGCCGGCCCGGCCGCGGTAGCTCATCAGCTGGTCGTGCCACGGGACGCGCCGCGTGTAGTAGGCGAGCTGCCGGGTTAAGATGCTATCGTCGTTGGTCATAGGTAGTTTCGACAGGAAGCGACATGAAAACGGCCCGATAAAAAAATGAGGGTGGCAGGGATTGAACCTGCGACACCCTGCTTAAAAGGCAGGTGCTCTACCACTGAGCTACACCCCCATTTCCGCCCGGTCCAGGGACCGGACTAGTCCCCTATAATATGGGCTTCCGGCCGCTTGTCAATCGGTTTTTGGACAGCCGCCGCCGGCTGAAGTTGACCATCCCGGCGTCGTGGTGTATCTTGCTTGCCGCAGAGTTCCAGCGGGCCCAAGTCCGGGAGAGATCATGAAGTACATATTCAGCCTCCTCGCCCCGGGATTGCTAACCACCAGTGTCCACGCCAGAATTATTGACGTCGCTGCCGATACCGTGTCCGTAAAACTCCCCTTCCTGCGAGAATATATCCGGGCCGGTCGTCTTGACCGGCCCGTTTTTTGTGTCCGAGCCCGCAGTTTTCCGTCGCGCTGATGACCCTGCGGTGACAATTGGACTATTTTAGTCTCTTATCGTACGGCCGTTCACCAATAGCTCCGGAGACTATCATGCATGCTGACAGCCTTCTGAATCTTACCCATTATCTGCCGCTCTGTACTACCGTTGTCTCGGCCTGGTTTGCCTGGGTCATACTCAGTCGCTGGGGGCAGAAGCGTCAGTCGTACCACCTGCTCTGGTGGGGGCTGGGCGTGATTACATTCGGCGGCGGGACGCTGGTCGAGTCGCTCAACACGCTGCTCGGGTGGCACGAGGTGATCTTCAAGTCATGGTATATTCTCGGGGCGCTGCTCGGCGGTGCGCCGCTGGCGATCGGCACGATTTATCTGCAGTATTCGAAACGGGTCGGCCATATCGCGGTGGCGATACTGGTGAGTGTGGTCACGGTAGTTTCGATTTTCGTGATTCTCTCACCGATCAAGACCGCCCTGATTGATCCCGGCATTCTCAACAGCAAGGTGCTCGAATGGCAGCAGATCCGGCTGGTCTCGCCGTTCATTAACAGTCTCGCGGCGATTTTCCTTATCGGCGGGGCGATCGCATCGGCGATCCGTTTCAGCAAGAAGCGCGATACGCGGAACCGCTTTATCGGCAATGTGCTGATCGCGGTCGGCGCGATCCTGCCGGGAGTCGGCGGGAGCTTCAGCCGGCTGGGCTACACCGAGGTGCTTTATGTCACCGAGCTGCTCGGGATCATCGGTATTTTCGCCGGTTACCGCTACTGCCAGCGTCCGGTCGCGGCATTCGCGCCGCAGGCGGTGCGGCAATCGGAACCCGGGCTGGCGATCGATCGATAGGAACCTCTCCGAAGACAGTTACCCCTGTCTGATTCTCTATACCCACGCAAAAAGAGGCGCTGCTTGCACAGCGCCTCTTTTATGTGTCTGTCTGCGGGCCATGGTCCGGTTGGTTCGAAGCGTGGCTCTACTTGCCGGGGATACTGACCAGTTGGACCTCGAAGTCGAGGGTCGAGTTCGGCGGGATCACCTGGCCGGCGCCGCGCGAACCGTAGCCGAGATCGGGCGGGATGATGAGCTCGCGCTTGCCGCCGACATGCATGCCTTTGAGACCCTGGTCCCAGCCGGCGATCACCCGGCCGGTGCCGAGCTTGAATTCGATCGGCGTGCCGCGGTCGACCGAGCTGTCGAATTTCTTGGTGCGTTCGCCGTTGACGAACAGCCAGCCGGTGTAATGCACCTTGACCATGTCGCCGTCTTCCGCCACCGGGCCGTCGCCGACCACGCTGTCGAGATATTTCAGGCCGGTTTTCGTGGTGACCCATTCAGCTTTCTTGGTACTGTCGGGCTGCATCGCCTTTTCCTGCTTTTGAGTGCTGTCCGCCTTCATTTCCCCTTTGTCCTGCGTGGCGTCATCGCCGGCCATGGCTGCCAGGGGCAGCAGGGCGAACGCCAACAGCGTGCACAAAACCAATCGTCTCATTCAGTTCTCCTTATCGTCGGGCATCCCGGGGGACGTCCGACAATCCCATGTAAGTCTGTTACCGGTCCAATAACGGAACATCGACGGCGTCGGTCAAGGATTGATACGCGTTGAAAATTCGCCGCCGGCAGCTGTCGAAGGTGCCGTTTTTCTTATACGCTCGTGTCGATGGAGCGGTGGTGAGGAATCACGCCGCCGCAAACACGCCCTCGCATTCGGAGCACAAAAAAACGTGCCGGCGAAAACCGGCACGTCATTCATTAATAGCGACACAACGGCCGCGCGTTATCAAACGACCGCAATCGTCTCCTCCCGCCGGGCGCCGGTCGACACGAGACAGATCGTCACGCCGAGATCGTTGGCGACAAAATTGAGGTAGTCGCGGGCGTTTTTCGGCAGGTCGTCGAACGCGGTCAGGCCGGTTGTCTGACTCTTCCAGCCGGGAAGGCTCTTGTAGAGCGGCTTGACATGAGCCAGTTCGGCGAGGTCGAGCGGGACCTCGTCGAGCGTCTGCCCGTTCAATTCGTACTGCGTGCACACCTTGACCTGCTCCAGACCGTCGAGGACGTCGAGCTTGGTCACGGCGATCGAATCAACGCCGTTGATGCGGATCGCATGGCGCAGTTGCACCAGGTCGAGCCAGCCGCAGCGCCGCGGGCGGCCGGTGGTGGCGCCGTATTCGTCGCCGCAGTGACGGAGCAGTTCGCCGGTGTCGTCGACCAGTTCGGTCGGGAACGGCCCGGCGCCGACCCGGGTCGTGTAGGCCTTGACCACGCCTACGACTTCATCGATCATTTTCGGTCCGATGCCCAGCCCGGTCAGGGCGCCGCCGGCGGTGGTGTTGGACGAGGTCGCGAAGGGATAGGTGCCCAGGTCGACATCGAGCATACTCCCCTGCGCCCCCTCGAACAGCACCGACTTGCCCTCGCGATGAGCCCGCTGCAGGGCGAGGGAGACATCGGCGACGAGTTGCTCGAATACCGGCACGAGCGCCATGAGCTGCTCGAACGTCCGGTGCATATCGGCCCGTTCATCCTCGGAGCCGTCGAGGTACTCCCGTTTGATCTGGGTCTGGTATTCGAGGCGTTTGCGCAGGCGCTCGGGGTTGAAGAGATCGATCAGGCGGATGCCGTTGCGGGCGACCTTGTCGATATAGGCCGGACCGATCCCGCGCATGGTAGTGCCGATCGACGACGTGCCGCGGGAATTCTCCTGGACAGCGTCGATGAGCTGGTGGTACGGCAGCACGAGATTGGTCGCGGGGGAGATCCAGAGGCGGCCGGTGTAATCGATCTGCTGCGAGGTCAGGAAATTGAGCTCTTCCATGAAGCCGAACGGATCCAGCACCACGCCGTTGCCGATATAGCAGATCTTGCCGGGATGGATGATGCCGGAGGGGATGAGGTGGAGGACGTACTTGCGGTCGCCGACCACGATCGTGTGGCCGGCGTTGGCGCCGCCCTGGAAACGGGCGATCAGGTCGGCGTCGGCGGCGAGGAGGTCGACGATTTTCCCTTTGCCCTCGTCGCCCCACTGGCAACCCAGTACTATCCTGTTTCGTGCCATATTCGTCTACCCTTTCCTATGTTCCAGATGTTCACTGACGAGTGTATGGATGGCGCCCATGAGGTCGCCTTTGCCGGCGCCGGTAACCGACGAGATCGGGATCGCCGGGGCGCCGAATTCGCGTTCGACCTGCGCCACTTTGCGGTTGGCTTTGTCGCGGGTGATCTTGTCGGTCTTGGTGACCGCGATCAGCGACGGTACCTGCCGCATCGCGAGCCATTCGATCAACTGGTGATCCTCGGGGGTGGGGTCGCGGCGGCAGTCGAGCAGCAGCACGAGACCGATCAGGTCGCGGCCGTCGTTGAGATAGGTTTCGATCATCTTCCCCCATTCCTGCCGGATCGACTTGCTGATTTTGGCGAAACCGTAGCCGGGGAGATCGACCAGATGGTATTTGTCGTTGACGAGGAAGAAATTGAGGGCGCGGGTCTTGCCCGGCGTGGTCGAGACCTTGGCCATGTTCTTGCGCCCGACGAGGCGGTTGAGCAGCGACGATTTCCCGACATTGGAGCGCCCGGCCAGGGCGATCTGCGGGCGGCGATCGCGGGGGAGCTGGTCGAGGGTGTAGAACGATCCGACAAATTCACACGAGGTTATTTTAGTCGAGATCATTGCTGCGTTCCCCATCGCATCCTATCCGTCGCTGTCGGCTCGTTCAGTGCTGCGCCCCGCGGCCGATGCGGTAACCGACTTTCACCCGCGGATTGACAATCGGGTTTTCGGTCATCGCCAGCCGGAGGACATCGCGCACCCTTCGGACATAATGTATCTTCAGCCCCTTGAGCAGGTCGGCCTGAAGTTCCTTGACATCTTTGCGGTTCTTCTCGGGCACGATCACCTCGACAATGCCGAGCCGTTTCGCCGCCAGCAGCTTCTCGTTCAGTCCGCCGATCGCCAGCACGTCGCCGGTGAGTGTGATCTCGCCGGTCATGGCGATATCGGTCCGCACCGGGATGTTGGTCAGGGCCGAGAGCACCGCGGTCAGCAGGGTGACGCCCGCCGACGGACCGTCCTTGGGCACCGCGCCTTCGGGCAGATGCACGTGGAGGTCGATCTTATCGAAGAAGTCGTCGCGGAGGTCGTACATCTTGGCGTGGTTGCGGATAAACGACAGCGCCGCTGTGGCCGACTCCTGCATGATATCGCCGAGCGAGCCGGTCAGGGTCAGGTGAGCCTTGCCGGCCATCGGGACCACCTCGACCGGCAGCACCTCGCCGCCGAGTTCGGTCCAGGCGAGGCCGACCGCGTAGCCGACAGTCGGGGTCGTCTTGATATTCGTGCCGGTATACTTCGGGGCGCCGAGCAGCTTGTTGACCTTACGCCTGGTGATGGTCAGCTTGCGCATCCGCTTGCCTTCGGCGACTTCCACCGCCGCTTTGCGCAGGACGCTGCTCATCTGGCGTTCGAGTTCGCGCACGCCCGCCTCGCGGGTGTAGTGGCGGATAAGTTCGTAGAGGGCGTCGTCCTGGAATTCGATCACGACCTTCTTCAGCCCGATCTGACTGACCAGTTTGGGCAGGAGGTAATCACGGGCGATCGCCGCTTTTTCGAAATCGAGATAGCCGGGCAGGCGGATAATCTCCATCCGGTCCCGCAGCGCCGGCGGAATCGAGCCGACCCCGTTGGCGGTGGTTACGAACAGGATATTGGAGAGATCGTACTCCAGTTCGAGATAGTTGTCGGAGAAGGTGTTGTTCTGCTCGGGGTCGAGCACCTCGAGCAGTGCCGCGGCCGGGTCGCCGCGGAAATCGGCGCCGACCTTGTCGATCTCGTCGAGCAGGAAGACCGGGTTCGATGACGCCGCCCGCTTGAGTCCCTG
>CAYPYM010000228.1:0-5770 GCA_964414435.1 uncultured Ignavibacteriales bacterium
CAGGTGAAGAAGTCGACGGCCGCATAGCCGTACTCGGGCCAGGTGTGGATCGAGATGTGGGACTCGGCGATCACGACGACGCCGGAGACTCCCTGCGGATTGTACCGGTGGAAAACCGAACGCACCTTGGTCGCTCCCGAACGCCGCACCGCTTCGTCGAGACTCTCTTCCAGAAACTCCAGGTTGTTTAGCTTGCTCTTGTCACACTCGGAGAGTTCCACAACGAGGTGACGACCAAGAATTTTCATCAGGTACCTCCTTACCCCGGCCGCTACATGTGCGGCGGCGTTGTAACCCATAACAGCTGAGCGGTTCGTTCGCCAAAATTGCCCAGCTGGTGACGTTGATCCGATTTGAAATAAAAGCAGTGCTCTTTCGGCACCTTGTACGTCTGGTTGTCCAGCCGCAGCGACACCGTGCCCTTCAGCACGAATCCGAACTGCTCGCCCGGCAGCGGGTCGCGCGGTTCGAGGTGTTCGCCCGGCTTCAACTCGAGCATGATCGGGTCCATCAGGTTGTTGGTCGAACCCGGCATCAGCAGCTCGAAGCGGCTTACGCCGCGATCCTCGATGATAACGCGCTCGGTCGGACGGAATACGACCCGACGCCGGCCGGCATCGGAGAAGAACTCGCCCAGAGTCACACCCAGCGCTTCGAGAATGTCCACCAATGAATCGAGATTGATCGAACTCTGATCGTTCTCGATTTGCGAGATGAAGCCACGGGTGAGTCGCGCGCGATCGGCCAGTTCGGCCTGGGTCAGGTCGGATGCGAGGCGCAGCGCTTTGATCTTTTCTCCAATGGCTACTTTCATCGTTCTATCGCCGTCCTTGCTCGCGTGTTCAGTAAAAGCTACACGCGGGGTTAATTAACTCGGCAGAAAATAATACCTATTCATCGGATGTCAAGAGAATTTCTTGAGATCACCCGCCAAAATTCCCGGTTTTTTTTCGACCCCTTCGGACAGCCTGAAAGCGGGGCCGGGCAAGCAGCCCGCTTGCTTCGTTAACTGATTGTAGTATAAGTGTTTACAAAGTCCGCCCGGCGGCCGTGGCGGGGTGGCCGGGGGGACGACGGGGGCTCCCTGCCGACGCCTCCCGCCGGTCCGGAGGGGCGCCCTTGCGAAATCTCGTGTCAGCCATACTAAACATGCCCGGTAGGGCAAACCGGGCAAAGAAGTCGGCTTTTTTGACCGGGCCGGGCCTCTCTCGAAATGCCGATCCGGCACCGAATGTGCTTGACAGTTTCTGACATGGTGCGTTTATTCGAGGCGAGACCAACAACCGCAATGCAGGGTGAGAAACCTATGAAAACAAACAGCATACTTGCAGTACTTTTGCTGCTGCTTGTGTCGGCCGCCCACGCCGGCGACATCAAGCTCGGGGCGGGAGCGGCCGGCGGCATGACGTTCCCGGTCGCCCAGGACGACCAGGGGAACGGTACCGCGTTTGAAGTGCGGGGGATTATCGAACTGATCCCGGCCGTGATTGTCGAGCCGAACCTCAATTTCGTCCAGTACGGCGAGCCTGATCTGGCGATCGTGAGCGGGCTCGACGGTTCGAAAGTGACCGGGTACGGGGTCGACGCCCTGCTGGGCGGGGCCATCGGCCGCACCGGGCTGGCGCCGTACGGGATGGTCGGGGCCGGCATCTACAAGACCAAGCGGGACCAGACGCTCGAAGACAACTCCGATTTCGGCTGGTCGGCCGGATTCGGAGTGATGTTCGGGCTGACGCCGCAGTTCGGAATCGATGTGCGCGGGCGGATGCTCGTGATCAATTCCGAGGGCGGCGGATCCAAGAAAGCGGCCACCGTCACCGGCGGCCTCAACTTCTATCTGGGCAATTGAGGAGGCAGCAGCTATGAAGAAGACAAAGTCATGGAGACATGTGCCGCTGCTGGCGGCGCTGCCGCTGCTGCTGGCCGGCTGCCTGCTGATTTCCGGCACGTTTCTGCTGGCGATCATGCTCGTTTCGGGCGAGGACCTGTCCTGGAACGGCGACTACTACTATGACTCGGTCGATTTCACCAGCGAGTCGGTCTGGGAGGACCACAGCGACAACCTCCAGTATATCGATGTGGTCGGGTTCGAGCTGTGGGCGACCAACGATCTGGCTACGGCGGAAACATATGATCTCTACCTGGCGGCACAGAGTTCGTCGCTCAACGGTTCATCCCCGGTGGGAACGGTCGAGTCGAGCGCGACGCAGGTGCTCAACGATGTGCCGATAGCAGCCGGCCCGGGCGGGCATACCTATATCTCTTATCCGCAGTCGTTCTCATACTCGATGAATGTGGATGCCCTCCGGACGCTCACCGAGCAGGGTGGTTTCAAGCTCTTCCTGATCCCGAGCAACGCCAGCACCAGCCTGACGGTCGACTCGCTCAAGGTGGTGGTGACATTCACCGCCGGGACCTGAGCCCAGCCGGACAGACAAGCAAAACGCCGCCCGATTCGGTCGGCGTTTTTTTATGCCCCGGACTTGCCAAGTCGCCGAAAAGCCGTTAATTGGGGGCTGTTAGCACGGCAACGACCTTACTCAGGAGATTGGTCATAGAACACTTCAATGTTGTTATAATCGGCGGCGGCCCCGGCGGCTACACGGCCGGAATCAGGGCCGCCATGAAGGGGGCCACGGTGGCGGTGGTCGAGGTCGACAAGCTCGGCGGCGTCTGTCTCAACCGCGGCTGTATCCCCTCCAAGACGCTGATCGCGTCGGCCGACCAGTACCAGAAGATGAAACATGCCGACCTGTTCGGGATCAAGCTGGCCGTGCCGCCGGTCTATGACTGGCCGGCTATGCGGGCCCGCAAGGACAAGGTGGTCGGGATGCTGGTCGGGGGAATCGGGCAGCTGTTCAAGTCGCACGGGGTGACCCATTTCAACGCCCACGGACGGATCACCGGTCCGAACCAGGTAACGGCGATCGACGAGGACGGCAACGAAACGAAGATCAAGGCTGACAATATCATCATCGCGACGGGCTCGCGCTCGCGCAATATCCCGACCTTCCCGGTTGACGGCGACCGGATTCTCAACTCGACCCATCTGCTCGAGGTCGATCACCTTCCCAAGTCGCTGCTCATAATCGGCGCCGGCGTGATCGGCTGCGAATGGGCGTGCATGGCGTCGATGCTCGATGTCGAGGTGACCGTGGTCGAAATGCTCGAACAGGTGCTGCCGCTCGAGGATGCCGACACCGGCAAGCTGCTCGAGCGCGAACTGAAGAAGATGAAGGTCGATGTCCATACCGGGACGCGGGTCGATTCGATCAGCCCGGGCGAGCACGGTGTCAGGGCCAAGCTCTCGAACGGCAAGGAGGTCGAGGCGCACCAGGTGCTGGTGGCGGTCGGCCGGGCCTACAACACCGAGGATCTTGGACTTGAAGAGGTCGGGGTTGAACTCAAAAAGGATGGTTCGATCAAGACCGGCGACGATATGCGGACCAATGTCAAGAGCGTCTTCGCGATCGGCGATGTCCGCGGGGAGATTCTGCTCGCGTACACGGCGGTGCACGACGGTTCGGTGGCGGTCGACAACGCGCTCGGCGGCAAGGTGAAGAAGAATTATCTCGGGGTTCCTTCGGTGATTTTCACCCACCCGGAGGTGGCCTCGGTCGGTCTGACCGAAAAGAAGGCGGCCGAGAACGCCGATCTCGCTATCGGTCGGTTCCCCCTGAGAGTGCTGGGCAAAGCCCACGCCGAAAATGAAATCGCCGGTGAGATCAAGGTGATCGCTGACAAAAAGACCGACAAGTTGCTGGGCGTGCATGCGGTCGGGGTGCACGCGACCGAGATTATCCACACCGCGGCCCTGGCGATCAACCGGGAACTGACCGCGTTGCAGCTCGGGTCGTTGATTTTCGGACATCCGGTGATATCGGAGGCGCTGATGGAGGCGGCTCATGATGTTCACGGGATGTCGGTGCATCTGGCGAAGAAGCGCAAATAGCGCAGATTCTGCCGTTTCCGGGCGTAATTCCCGGGAATTCGCGATTTTGGCCACCCGCAGATTATGCGGGTGGCTAATTTATTGTGAATGTGGTTGTTAGGCGTCTTCGCAGGGGGGCGGCAGGGCAGAAACCGGCGCAGGACCTGCGTTCTGCGTGGCGGTGGCTTTCGGGGCGATTTGCCGGACGCGGCGTAACAGTATTGTTTATAAGGTGTTAATCGGCTGCTCCGGGACGGTCGGATTTCCGGCACGATCATTGTATATAGGTAAGGTGAAGTTAGTTACTCTTACATAGTCAGTATGGCGGTGAAGGGTATGTAAGAGGTGGGGATTGAAAGGAGTCACTTGTGAGGGGTGACTCCTTTATTTTCGCCTTTGAGCGAGACACTGTTCAGTCGGCAGTGTCCCGCTTTTTTTGTGCCGCCGGGGGGGGATCCGGCGACCAGCCCGATGGTCGCGGGGCGGCCGCCGGCGAACGGTCACTGCCAGGGCGGAGCCTGAGGGGGAGTGTCGATCGACGCGTGGGTGGAGATCGGGATGGTGATGGGGACGCTGATCGGGGTGCAGATAATGTCTTGACAGGTGGCGGAATTGTGTTACATTCGAGACTCGAACAGACGTAGCCCGGGTCGGGCTGCAGGTAATGGCGGTGTAGCTCAGTTGGTTAGAGCAGCGGAATCATAATCCGCGTGTCCGGGGTTCAAGTCCCTGCACCGCTATTATTTTGTTCCACCGTCTACCCGCTTACCGATCAACTATCTCCAGAACCCGGCGGCTCGCCCGACCCTCCACGACTACAATACGGTGTCGCGCCCCGACCGGAGGGTGCTGTCGGCATACTTCAGGAGAAGTGCCCGACCGGCAAACGCTTTCTGGATGTCCCGCTTGGCGGACACGTCACCGCCCCAATACCGTACTTTGAAATTGGGCAAGGATCTCCTGGCCCTCCTACCCGGTGTACCCCGCATGACTATCACGACCGGTACCTTCCATAGTCCAGCCGGCGTGCCTCCGGATTTTACGCCATCATGCCGGCGGCCCGCCCGACGACAATTCACATTTCTCTGTCCCGGCGACAGGGCCCGGCGACCCGGGTGACGGTGTCCGCCTTCCGGCGGCACGAGAAAAACGGGTTGCCGAGTGCGGTCGACGGGAGTATATTTCTCCTAATATAGACATCGCAGGGTACTATGACTTCATGACGCACGGGATGTTCCACTTACTTACACCGATTCCAAACAGGATCGACTTGATTTCACCGGCAACAGCTGATACATGCATCGGTGTGTTCGAGCGGCTTCCTGCGGCCGCCCGGCCCGATTCCGTTGGCAACGAGGGAGGATCGTATGTCTCTTGGCAAAGTAACGGTGTTCGGATTTGTCCTCGGTCTGGGCCTGCTCGGGTCAACCGCCCGGGCCGCGAAGAGCCGGGCGGGCTCGCACGCTTTTGATCCCCTGGTTTATCGGGCGCTCCATTATTCGTTTCCCGATCCGGGGGAGCGTGTATCGCCCACCGACCGGGACGTAAACCGGGCCGTACCGACAGAACAACTTGGTTCGGCGACGCCGTCGATTTCGCCGGGAAGAGCGATCGGCAACACGTGGTATGATTTCCAGCACAACGGTTCGATGGGCCGCATGGTAGAAACGAATTTCGGCACCGCGGCGATCGTCCACTTCGCCTGGATGTACCTGCCCGGTCCGGTGCTGGAATCCCGCGAAGTTGAATACAATTATTACGACATGACGAACTCAATCGCCGGAACCGTAACGGGGCTACAGAGCGCCGACGAGTGGGCCGGCTTCGCACAAATGATGA
>CAYPYM010000229.1:0-1264 GCA_964414435.1 uncultured Ignavibacteriales bacterium
TGCGCACCCAGGCGACTCTTATCGACGGCGTCTCCGCCGTGATCCGCACCGGCGCCCAGGTGATCGGCGGCGGGACCAACTGGTCGACCAGCATCTACGGGGTCGATCCCGACTACTTCAAGATCCGCAACTGGAAAATCAAATACGGTGAGTTCTTCACCGACCGCGACGTTGTCGGACGGCGGAAAGTCGCGATTCTCGGCAACACCGTGGCGAACGAGCTGTTTCCCGATGAAGACCCGGTCGGCCAGGACATCCGCATCCGCAACATTCCCTTTAAGGTAATCGGCGTCCTCGAGACGAAAGGCGAAACGGGCATGGGCAACGACCAGGACGATCTCATCCTGGCCCCGTCGACCAGCGTCATGTATCGCCTGGCCGGCGATCAGCATATCGATATGATCAACGCCAGCGCCGTGTCGGCCGACAAGGTCAATGCAGCCGTGGCCGAAATGACCGCGATCCTCCGCCAGACCCGCAAGATCCATCCGGGCGAAGAGGACAACTTCACCATCCGCAGTCAGGCCGAGATCCTCAGCACCGTCACCGAGACCACCCAGGCAATGACCATGCTGCTCGGTTCGATCGCGGCGGTCAGCCTTCTGGTCGGCGGTATCGGGATCATGAATATCATGCTCGTGTCGGTGACCGAGCGCACCCGCGAGATCGGCATCCGGCTTTCGGTCGGCGCGCGCGAAAGCGATATCCTCGTGCAGTTCCTGACCGAAGCGGTGGTGCTCAGCCTGGGCGGCGGTATTATCGGGATCGGTCTGTCGTTCGGTGTGGTCGGAATCCTTAACAAATGGACCTCGCTGCCGGCGATCATCACGCCCCAGATCGTGGCGCTGTCATTTGTCTTCGCGGCTTCGGTGGGTATCTTCTTCGGTTTTTATCCCGCCCGGAAAGCGGCCGCCCTCGATCCGATCGACGCCCTCCGCCACGAGTAGGGGAGACTAGGCCCGCCGTCGGATCTGATGCTCCAGCAGTCCCGACGGCAGATTGCGCAGAAACTGACTGATCATCCCGGCGATATTCTCGGCATGCGTGATTGGCCCCATGTGACCCAGCGGCAGCAGCCCGCGAATCTCGGCGTTCGGGAGCCTCCCCATAAGATACTCGGCGATCTTGAGCGTCGATTCCGGCGATTGTAACCCGTACAGAAACAGGATCGGGAGTCGCAGTCCGGCGTATTCGGCGAGCGGGGTGAGATTCCCGAGTGTCGCATCAAAATCGGCCCGCACCTTTTCCATCCGCTTCTGAATCG
>CAYPYM010000229.1:1274-5768 GCA_964414435.1 uncultured Ignavibacteriales bacterium
CGCCTGCTGCTGCCACTCCGGAAGCGCATCCCAGTTTCCTTCCCCCGACCAGTAGTCGATAAAGCGCCGGGCGGCGTCGTGATAGCGCCCGTCGACCAGTAGCCAGTGGATATCGTCCTGCACCATCCAGATCTCCTCGGCCGTATCCATGTGCTTCATTTCAAACAGAATATCAAAGAGCACCGGTTCGTAGGCGACCAGACTGCGAATCCGCTCGGGATGCTTCAGCGCCAGTTTGAACGCCACCGCCGCGCCGTAGGAGTGACCGATCAGATGGAACGGTCCCGGAATTTCCTCGAGCACCGCCGCCATCAGTTCGATCTCGTCGTCGAGTTCCAGCGCACGGTTCTGCTCCCACGCCGGGCTCTTGCCGTAGCCGTACATGTCGGGGGCGATCACGGTGAAATCGTCCTCGAGCTTTTTCGCGAGCGGATCCCACTGCTTCGATGAGCTCGTGCTGCTGTGCAGGCAGACTACGAATGGTCCGCTGCCGCTGCGGCGAACGTGCGGTGTCATCCGGCCTCACCGCGGCGCGGCCGAACGATGCCGAGCGCTTTCATGCGCGATGACAATGTCGACGGCGGCACGCCGAGACGGCGGGCCGCACCGTTTTCACCGGAGACACGCCACTGCGACGCCTCCAGCGCGCGACGGAGATTGGCCCGCTCGATTGCGAGCAATTCGTCCGCGGTGTGAATCTTGTCCGGATGCGTGGTTGTCGGCGCAGGCGGCGGCTCGTCGAAGTCGCCGGCGCCGGGAAGAGCGCGCTCGAGATTGAGGTGACCGTCGCGGGAGATAATAAGCGCCCGCTCGATCACGTTCTGCAGCTCGCGGACATTGCCCGGCCAGTCATAGCTTCTCAGCCGGGCAGCGGCGGTGTCGGACAGGGCAGGGATCGAACGACCCATCTTCTGCGCAAATCGTTCCACAAACGCCTGTGCCAGGAGCGGAATGTCCTCCCGGCGCTCGCGCAGGGGCGGGTTCTCGATCGGGAAGACGTTCAGCCGATAATACAAATCTTCGCGGAATTCGCCTTCGCGCGACGCCTTCAGCAGATCCCGGTTGGTTGCGGCCAGTACGCGGACATCGACTTTGCGCGTCGCCGAACTGCCCACCGGTTCAAACTCACCCTCCTGGAGCACCCGGAGCAGCTTGCCCTGAAGGTCGGGCGGCAGCTCACCGATTTCGTCGAGAAAGATCGTGCCGGAATCGGCCAGCGCAAAACGGCCGTCGCGCCGTTTCGTGGCGCCGGTGAACGCGCCCGGCTCGTGACCGAAGAATTCACTCTCGATCAGTGTCGGCGGGATCGCGGCACAGTTGACCTTGATAAACGGCCGGTCGCGGCGATCGCTCTCGGCATGGATCGCGCGCGCGATCAGCTCCTTGCCGGTGCCCGTCTCACCTGATATCAGGACTGTTGCATCGGTACCGGCCACCTGCCGGATCTCGCCGAGCACCCGCTTGAGGGCGCGGCTCTTGCCGACGATCTCATGGAAGTTCTCGGCGTCGCGAATCTCCTCTTGCAGATACGCCGTCTGCGCCCGGAGCGAGTCGATCTTGCGCTCGGCCTCGATCCGGTCGTTGACATTGCGCAGGATCAGGGTATAGAAGGCGCGGTCTTTCGCCTGGGTACGGGCCAGCGTCGCCTCGGCTGCGAACTCGACACCATCGGCCCGAACCGCAGTCAATCCGCCCGGAATCCACAGATACGGCCGCTCCCGCGTGTCAGTGTTGAGACCGTGGATCAGTCGTACGAGCCGCTCGCGGCTGCCCGGTGCGAGGAAGGTGCAAAAATCCGTCGCCGCAGGTTTGTCGCTTTCGACACCGAATATCTGCCGCGCCGCCGGATTCAGCAGCGTCACCTGCAGATTCTGATCGAGCTCGATGATCCCGTCCATGGCGCTGTTGACCAGCCGCCCGAGCTTTTTCTCACGCTCGCGAACTTCCTCCTCGGCCCGAAGGCGACGTACCTCAGCCGCCGCCCGCCATCCAAAAATCTGGAACACCGTCGCCATCTCCGGCTGATGCGGCATCGGGCGGTTGTCCAGCACGGCGAGATGTCCGAGGACCGTTCCGTCCTTGTCGAACAGCGGCATCCCCATGTAGCTCATCGCATCGAACTTGGGCAGGTCGGGGTCATCAGGGAAAATCGTGATCAGGCGATCGGGGTAGTGTACCAGGCCGCGCTCCTGCAGCACCACGCCGCACGGCGTGCCGGCGATATCATACTCGTAGGTGTCGAGAAACTCGCCGTTCATCCAGATCGCGTGGGAACGGAGCCGTCGCTGCTCGGGCAGGTATTCGGTCACCCAGGCGGCGGCGGTCTGAAGCAGCTCGGCCAGTTTCCTGACCAGGGCCTCAAAAAAGGCCTGGCCGGTCTCTCCGGCGGTCACCTCGAGAATGGTCCGCAGGGCGGTGTCTTCGTCGAGCGTCCGCCGGCGGGTGTCGGCACGGTCGGTCATGGGGTTCGGTTTCTCCCGGTATGTCTGTGTTGATGAGAGGCGCGGCACGCTGCCGGGCCCGCATTTAGTATACGGGGGAGAGGCCGGAATGGAAAGGAAAAAATAGGTCTATAAAGCCGACTATTCGGTCGGCTCGCCGAGCCGGTCGCGCAGCCAGGCGATCCGGTCGACCGGCCCGTGCAGCTTCAAATGCCAGTCCGGCGAGGGGTTGTGAAAATAGATGTCGTACCGGAGGGTGGCGATCTCATCGACCGAGGTAAACTCGTCCGCCGCGCCGAACATCTCCTTGAAAAAGAGGGGGTAGTTGTAATTCTCCGGCAGTTCCGTCATCTCATTGCGTTGCAGCGTGTTGAGCACCGCCCCGACCAGCGCCGTCTGATGCAGGAAAATCCGCTTCAGCCGGTCCTCCTCGGACCACTTGACCAGGGTCGAATCGGAATACAGCAGCCGGAAATACTCGGTCCATTTGCTCAGGATGCCCCGTTCCGGCCGCACTGCGAGCAGGCCGGCGTTGAAATAGGCACGGATCTCCTGGCGGTCGGCGGGCGTGGTCATGGGGAAAAGGGCCGAGTCGGGAATTTCCATCAATTCGTACAGCCGCTTCCAGAATTCATTCGGCGGCTCGGCATACAACGAGCCGATAATGTTGTGCATCACCGGCCGATACGCCAGCGAGATGCCATCGGGAAGAAGAAACGCCTCCGGTTCGCTCAGCACGACCGTGTCTTCATCCATCCACACCAGGATGAGACCGGCCGCGGCCGCTTCCTTCTCCGCCTCCGCCGAGGCAAACACCTTGCGCGCGAAGTAGAACCAGAGCGCCTCGGACGGCGCCGAGGTGTGCCGCAATTCGACCCCGTACGATTCCAGTTGAGCCGCCGACTCTTTGGCGATTTCCAGATCCTCGGGAGTGTAGACAAAAATCGGACACTGTGCGAAAGAGCCGCCGAAAGTCCGGATACTCTCGGCCAGCACGATACAGTGCCCGATCGCTTCGGCATCCTCGGCGAAGACTCCGAACATGACGCCCGGTGTGGTTTCCGACTGGTCTGGTGTCACGGCAGTTGTTTCCCCGGTTTTGTGATCGGATGCATCCGCGGTCGCCGCGAGCAATGAGCAGACGGCCACCGCCATCATCAGTGCTTTCGCGAACTTTGTCCCGGCAAATATCATCGCGTGTTCCGATCGTTTACGGCATCATATATCCGTTTCGACGCAAACGAAAGCCGAATCATTGCAAAAAAGACGTTGCGAGCTATTTTTGCGGGAGGCCCGCCCGCACCGGGACTTTTTCAAAGCGGCCTGTCGCGGATTTGCGCCGCCCCGGTGTCTTCTATACGGTCAACAAACCGAAAACAAAGGAGCCGCCCATGATAGCCACCATCTTCCGCCGTGCTTTCCCCGGGCTGATCGCGCTGGCCGCGCTGACGCTGACAGGCTGCCTCGAGCAGTCCGACTCGATCGAGGTCCACCCCGACGGCAGCACATCGATCACCGCCACACTCAGCGGTGACGCCGCGTCGGTCTCGGACATAATCGCCCGGCCGTCGGCGCCGACCTGGACCGTTACGCAGGATGAAATCGACTCGATCACTACAAAGAAACCGCAGCTTACCTACACGGCGACGATCGATATCCCGTATGGCCGCGTGTTGCCGCATACCTTCGCCGGGGCCGCCGCGCCCGATCGCGGACAACAATTGCAGTTCCCCTCGGAAGTGAAAATGTGGAAAGAGGGGCGGCGAACCTACTACGAGTTCCGTCGCACCTACAAGGCCCGTCGTTACGGCTGCTACAACCTGTCGACGAGCGAATACTGGGATCAGGATCTCGAAGACAGCGTCATCCAGCAGGGCATCTTCAATGTCTCCGAGAAGCAGCGCGACGATTATCTCCAGCAGTTTGGGATGACCTACGGTTACCTCCAGTGGCGGACGCACTGGCAAACCCTGGCCGATCTGGTCCGGACGGGCCTGCTCGATGATGCCGTACGCGGCCGGATCGACAGCGCCGCGGAAGCCTATCTCGAGGC
>CAYPYM010000230.1:0-5750 GCA_964414435.1 uncultured Ignavibacteriales bacterium
ATGCGCTCGCCGGTGATAAACAGCTCGCGCGTCTTCCCCTCCCCCATCTTCCTGATGACGTACGGCCCGATACAGGCCGGCACGACCCCGATCTTGACCTCGGAGAAGGAGAACACGGCCGAGCGGGCGGCGATAGCGATATCGCAGACGGCGACGAAGCCGGTGCCGCCGCCGATCGCGGCGCCGTTGATCTTGCCGATCACCGGCCGCTTGCAGGTGTAGATTTTCCAGAAGAGGTCGGCGAGGGCATTGGACTCGTCGAGGTTCTCCTGGAAGGTCTGCTTGATCACGCCGCGCATCCAGTTGAGGTCGGCGCCGGCGCAGAACGACTTGCCCTTGCCGGTGAGGAGCACGACGCGGATGTCGTCGTCGGCCGCGATCCGGTCGAAGACGTCGGTCATCTCGGAGATGACGACCGAGTTGAAGGCGTTGTGGATCTCGGGCCGGTTGAACGTGACGCGGGCGATGCGCCCGTCTTTCTCGTATGTGATCGTTTGATATGCCATAAACAGTCCGCCTCCCGCCTACATCCGGAATACGCCGTACTTCTGGTCGGGGATCTCGGCATTGAGCGCGGCCGAGATGCCGAGGGCGATCGCCTGGCGGGTCTCGGTGAAGCCGAGCATGCCGTCGTCCCAGAGCCGCGCGCCGGAGTAGTACGGGGTTGATTCGCTTTCGTATTTTTCGATGATCGGCCTGCGGATCTCGTCGATCTGCTCCGGCGAGAGCTTTTGCCCTTCTTTCTCCAGCTGCCGAACCTTGACCGTCGCGAGAACGTCGGCGGCCTGTTCGCCACCCATGACGCAGATTTTCGCGTTGGGCCACATCCACATCATGCGCGGGAAATAGCCCCGGCCGCACATGGCGTAGTTGCCGGCGCCGTAGGAACCGCCGATCACGACGGTGAACTTGGGAACGTCGGCGTTGGCGACCGCGTGCACCAGCTTGGCGCCGTCGCGGGCGATCCCGCCGGCCTCGTACTGGCGGCCGACGATGAATCCGGAGATATTCTGGAGAAAGAGCAGCGGGATCTTGCGTTCGGTGCACAGCTCGATGAAGTGCGCGCCTTTGAGCGAGGATTCGGAGAAGAGGACGCCGTTGTTACCGAGGATGCCCACCGGGTAGCCCATGATGCGGGCGAAGCCGGTGACGAGGGTCGTGCCGTACAGCTCCTTGAATTCGTGGAAACGGGAACCGTCGGCGATGCGCGCGATCACCTCGCGGACATCGAACGGCTTGCGGATATCGTTGGAGACGACCCCATAGAGTTCTTCGGGATCGTAATACGGGTCCTCGGGGGCGGACCGTTCGATCGGGAAGCGGTCGGCGCGGTTGAGGTTCTGCACGATGTTCCGCGCGATCTGGAGGGCGTGTTCGTCGTTCTGGGCGTAATGGTCGGAGACGCCCGAGGTGCGGCAGTGTACATCGGCGCCGCCCAGTTCCTCGGCCGTGACCACCTCGCCGGTGGCCGCCTTGACCAGCGGCGGGCCGCCGATGAAGATCGTCCCCTGCTTGCGGACCATGATCGTTTCATCGGACATCGCCGGGAGATACGCCCCGCCGGCGGTGCAGGATCCCATGACGACCGAGATCTGCGTGATGCCCTTGGCCGACATGCGGGCCTGATTGTAGAAAATGCGCCCAAAGTGATCCTTGTCGGGGAAGGTACCGGACTGGAGCGGCAGGAAGATGCCGCCGGAGTCCACGAGATATACGCACGGCAGATGGTTCTCCTCGGCGATGCGCTGGGCACGGGCGTGCTTGAGGATTGTCATCGGGTAGTAGGTGCCGCCCTTGACGGTGGCGTCGTTGACGATCACCATGACCTCGCGGCCGTGGACGACGCCGACGCCGGTGATGATGCCGGCACAGGGAGCGTCGTTGTTGTACATGTCGTACGCCGCGAGCGGACTCAGCTCGAGAAACGGTGTGTTCTTGTCGAGGAGTCGGGCGAGGCGTTCGCGCGGCAGCAGTTTGCCGCGATCGGTGTGGCGGGTGCGGGATTTCTCCGGTCCGCCCAGCTTGACTTTGTCGAGGCGTTCCTTGAAGAGCCGGTGGGCCGCCTGGTTGAGTTCGAGATTCTCTTTGAACTGCTCTGACTTCGTGTCGATTTTGGACTCAATTCGGAACATCGCGGTATCTTTCTCAAAACGCTAAATAGTTTTCAGGAGTGATTGCGGCAGGCGCACCCTCATCTGGAGCAGCGCCTGCGCGAGAGTTTTCCCCTGCGGGTCGATCATGAGCGACCTGGTGCCGCCGCCGCCGAGGGTCTCCTCAAGCAGGAAATTCAGGCCGAGGAGGTTGTCGAGTTCGTAACGGATGACATCGCCGTGCGTGATCTCGGCGAAGAACTTCTTCACGGTCGCGGCGGTCAGGTGTTCGACGATCCAGTCGTAGATCTGCGGCGAGCGGGCCAGTACGCCGATGTTGCAGGTGTCGCCCTTATCGCCGGAGCGGGCGTAGCAGATCTCCCGGAGGCGGACCGTCACCATCTTCCCCGTCGGCTTTTTGCCGGGGGTCCGTTTCGGCGGCTCGTGGTCTTCAAAGGCGGTCGACTGGACGCGGATCGGAAAGTTGATCTCGTAAAACATCTCCTGACCGTCGGTGGCAACCACGAGCACCTTGGCGTGGACGCGGCTGCGGTGCATGAGCGCGGGCCAGTAGGCGACCACTTTCGACGGTTTTGGACGGCCGCCGGTCGTGACCGCCATCCCGGCGGGTCCGGAGAGGATCAGGGTCGGGAGGGCCTTGCCGAAATCGCGGACCTTGTCGTAGCTGCCGTCGCGGACGGCGAACCGCAGCAGGACCTCGCTGGCGTCGTCGTTGTGGAATTCTTTCGGCCAGATCGAGCCGGTACCGATGACATCGGTGCGGGTTGCCTCGTACTTGTGGTTGAGCTTCGCCCAGAGGACATCGGCGATGACCTTTGCCTTCTTGCAGGCGTTGGGGCCGCAGACGAGGACCGAGCCGTTCGCTTTCCAGCCGTCGTCGTAAGACATCGAGACCTTGAGGTGATCGGGTTCCGGTTTGCCTTTGATCCCCCAGACCTTGACGCGGTCTTTCGCGATCTGCTTGAGCTGGATCGTATCAAAGCGAGCGATGCCGTCGGGTGAAATGTAATTGGACGGGTCGCCCATCTCGTAGACGAGCTGTTCCTTGACCGATTTCTCGCTGACCTGGCCGCCGGTCCGGGCATGCTTGGTGACGACGAATTCGCCGCTGCTTTCCATCTCGATGATCGGGTAGCCGATATTGTGGAAGCTTTTGACGTCCTCCCAGTCGGAGATGTTGCCGCCCGAGCCCTGCGCGCCGCATTCGATGATGTGACCGGCGATGATCCCGGCCGCCATCTTGTCCCAGTCGTCCATGGCCCAGCCGAATTCGTGGATCATCGGGGCGAGCGTAATGCCGGTATCGGTGACGCGGCCGGTGACGATGATCTGGCAGCCGGCCTCGAGCGCCTTGACCACCGGCTCGGCGCCGAGGTAGATATTGGCCGAAGTAATCCGCGAGCGAACGCCGAAGAAACTCTCGCCCGTTTCGAGGTTGGTGAACTTCTCCCCCGCTGCGGTCAGTTCGTAGAGCTGGTTGACGATATCGTCGCCGTAGACGACTCCGACCTTGATATCGAGCCCCATGGCGCGGGCCATCTCGATGATTTTCCGGGCCATGCCGATCGGGTTGATCCCGCCGGCGTTGGATATGACCCGCACCTTCTTCTTGCAGATAAGCGGCAGGCACTCCCGCATCTGGTCGAGGAAATCGACCGCGTAGCCGAGCTCGGAATTGGTCTTACGCTGGCGCTGGAGGATCGACATGGTGATTTCCGCGAGGAAATCCATCGTGATGTAGTCGAGCGGTCCGCCCGAGAGCTGGCGTTGCAGCGCCCCGAGATCGTCGCCCCAGTACCCGCCGGCGTTGCCGATGCGAATCTTCTTTTTCAAGCGTTCGATACCTTTCTGTTGTGTGGTCTGGCAGCCGGCCCGGGGAGGGCTGCCGCAGCAGAGGCCTGAATATAGGTTAAAGCCGATCGTTTGTAAAGTGTTGCGGTTGAAACGAAATGGCGGCAGGCCGCCTTTGTCCGGGAGCGCCCCGCGAGGCGGTGTAGCGGGTCAAATTGGGCATTAAAATGGTGTTTTTTGTTGCTTTTAGGGTCCCCGATTTTATCTTAAGTACAAGGGACTGCTTCACCTTTTGACGGTATCAAGACACGGCCGGGCGGAGCCTGGCCGTGCCACACCGAATGGAGGCCGTATCATGCCGGAAACTTTCCTTTCCTCCAGCGCTATTTATTCAGCGGTTTTTGGCGCGATCTTCGGTTTGGTGATCGGGCCGCTGCTTCGTCGTCCACGGGCCTGGCTCGGGTTCGCGATTCTGCTGGTGATCAACCTTCTGATCCCGTACCTGAGTGCCACGATCATCCTGGCGAGCATTCAGAACCAGTTTGTGATTCACCTCTCGCTCTTTGTCTTTGCGGTTCTGGCCGCGATGAACCTGATGTTCCTGGTTCGTCAGATTGTGCGCCGGGTACTGGGATCGGCGCCGCACACGGCCGGTGAGCCGGCCTGACCACCCGAAGTGGCAGGTGATCCGACGGGTAATCGGGGACGCTTCTTCGTCGCAGTCTGTTGTCCCAATGTCGCAGGGTGATGTGCCGTCGATTTCCGCGTGCTGCTGCAACCCGCTCCTCCCTCTCCGACGCCGGGTAAGTCAGGTAGCGGCGTATGTGATTGCGGAACGCCTGTCGACGGTGAACCCGGTCTGTCTCTATCCGGTATCCTGCCGGAAACGTCGGTGACAGTTCTGTTTTTTAACCTTTGCTAATCACGTCTCGCTACGTATCTTTTGAGTAACAAAGACACGCAGCCGGGTCATTTCCTTATGGGAGACTGAATGCCCGAAGACGACAAAGCCAGACCTGATCACACATCTCCCCGCCGCGATCCCTCGCCAGCACCCAAGTTTCAAGATACGGAATCGGATACGATGACGCCGGGGAATGGTGTGGCCGATCTGATGCAGGATTCCCGCCACCTGTTTCTCCAGTTGGCGAACCGCGTACCGGCTTATCTCTGGATCGGTGACGAGCAGGGCCACATCACGTTCCTGAACGACGTCTGGTACCGGAACACCGGACGGACGGAGGAGCAGTCGCTGGGGACGGCGTGGGCCGAGGTGCTCCACCCCGACGATGTCGACCGCTGTCTCCGGATCTGGCAGGAATCGTTGTCGCAGGGGCGGGTCTACGAGGTCGAAGTGCGATATCGCATGGCTGACGGCAGCTATCGCTGGACGCTGGCCCGGGCGGAACCGGTACGGGATGCCTCCGGGAAGATCACCAACTGGTTCGGTACGAGTATCGATATCGAGGATCGCAAGCGAGCCGAACAGAAACTGCAGGAGGCGCGCGACGAACTCGAGCGCCGGGTCGAGGAGCGGACGGCCGAACTGGCCGATGCCATGGATGATCTCCGCGAGAGCCAGCGCCGGTTCCGTCTGGCGGTTGAGCATTATCCGGCTATGTTTGTCATCTACGATGCCGACCGTAGGATTCGGTTCATCAATCCCTACGGTGTCGAAATCAGCGGCATGCGGGAGGAAGATATCATCGGCCACACCGATGAGGAGATCCAGCCGCCGGAGGTGGTCGAGGCGTATCTCCCGCTGTTGAAGGAAGCCGTGGCAACCGGCGAGCGTCAGACGGCCGAGCGCACGATCGCACTCGGGGGAAAGCGGGTCACGTTCATCCT
>CAYPYM010000231.1:0-5720 GCA_964414435.1 uncultured Ignavibacteriales bacterium
AATAGGAGTCGGTATGGTGATACTCTTTGAGATCGGGGAGTATGTCGTTGGTGAGGTAGTCGAACGCAGAATCATCGCGAAAGACGCCAACGGCCGGCTGCTGTCCCACCAGATGTGTGACGACGACATCCTGAAGTTTGGCTTCCCCAAGCCGCCCGAAAACAGCATATCTATCGGAGCGCTCGACGCCGTTCCCTCATCGATCCCCGTCTACAGCGACACCAGTGATCCGTTGTACACCAAGGTCGTGGTGGTGAAAGCCGATTATGACGAAATCACTCTGGACGGCAAGGGGCTTGCCATAGCCGGCAAGTCCGGACCGGGTGAGTTGTACGAACCTCAGGTGGCCAGACTGGTGGAGAGTATATATGAGAACGACATACTCAAGCAGCTCAGGTACGAAGTGCCCTCCACCGGCAACGAAGTCACCCTGGACCTCGGTGAGGTGCTCAACCGTCTGGACGACAACGAACTCAGGCCCCCGGTGAAGGCCGAGTCGGATATCGAAGACCCCGATCTGGTGATCCCTTCCGGGAAACTGTGCTGTCCCTGTTTGACCCCCGAGTTCATCAGGCGGGAAGATACCGTCATAACGCGCATCAAGTTTGATACGGGACTCGAACTGAATACCGCCGACGCGGTATTGTTGCAGGACAACGCCGGGGTATACCTGAAAGGACTGCAGCTGATACATCCAAATAATGCGCACGCGTATTTCCGCGCTCCTGCAAACGAGACAGAAAGGGACAACTTCGAGGAACTGCCGCGGTTCTGACTTTGCTCGAGTACAATCGGATGGTTAGTGCAGCTCCGCGCCACTGACAAACCTGCTTGTCAGCACCCTGCGGGTGGTTCTCTCCGGCGCACCCTGCGGGTGTCCCTCTCTGGCGGGTGTGGGAAGTTGGAGTAGGTCGGAATATCGTGCCACTGACAAACTTGCTATGTCCGTGCGTCTTCCATACAGATGATAAGTACACGGCCAAGCAAAGCTCGACCGTGGCACAGGGGCGCAGGCGACCCGGCGAACAACACGAACTTGAACATACGGCGGACACGAGCGTCTTTATCAAGGAGAGAATGTCGGATGAGATACAGACGGTACCTGCTCAACATTGTCGTAGTCAGCCTGACTGTATACTTTGTCTCGGCGGCAGCGGCCGAGACTCCGGATTCCGCCCGCTACGACGTTGACCTCCCCTCGCTGAAACTGCAAACCAGAACCTACGCCTACCGTGGCGACGGGCGGTTCGCGCCGTACAGAGAACCCCACGTGGTCTGGATCAGCGTCAGACCGTTGGCCTGCAGTTTCGATCCGTCCGACAGCACCCTCCATCTCTCCGGCTCCCTTTACGACTCCCGGTACGGCGGCGAAGTGCCGAGGCTTTCCTACCGGGCGATGGTCGGACAGTTCCTCAAGTGCCCACGGAATTCGCCGTCCGATTCGAACGATACGGGCTTTCCGTATCCAGAGGACACGACCCCGCCGGGGTTCTTCGATGACAGTCGCTGGTACTGCATGGACGACTGGACCGAGTTCCATATCGACAGCGCTGACGGATTCACGGTCGACACGAAAGTCGCCCCCGGCAGCTTTCTCTTTATCGTACCCCAGGTCCCCGATCGTGACGGTTCGATCATGACCATGGCCGCCGCGGGCTACAAGATCGGCAAGCTGCTGGAACGGGAAACCTATGCGGAGATTCTCCGGAAAGCCCTCGATGCCGACACCCTGCAGACGTACCTCTATCGCGCTGCCGATAGCGTACCGTATCCGGTTACGATTGCCGATGATATCCTGTCGGCGATCCCCGGAGGACCGTATCTGGAGAAATTCGGTCTGCCGGTCACCTTCCTCTCACGAGCCGCCGCCGACAGCGCCGGTTTACCGGCGTATTTCTGGGTGATCGACTACGTTCAACATGGCGACGAGGCCCGCATCCAGCTCGAGGATCCGGTCAGACACATTCTGTTTGGCGCTTCCTATACCCGAAGCCCGTCGGGATGGAAGACCGAGAGCACCTATATGCGGCGGGGTTTGTAGGTCCGGATCGCCGCTTCGCGCCCCTGACAGATTTGCGTTGTGAGCGGGTATTCTAAAGCGGCAGGGTGATAGTGAAAGTCGTGCCCTGACCCGGTGTCGACTCCACCGATATTTCGCCGCGATACGGATCAACGATCCGTCGGCAGACCGCCAGGCCCAGCCCCGTGCCCTCGTCCGCCTTGGTCGTGAAAAACGGCTCGAAAATGCGTTCGGCGGTGCCGCGATCCATTCCCGGACCGTTGTCGGTTACGGTCATGCACACCGACGGCCCCTTGTCGCCGGCCACACTGCCGCCGGGCATTTCGATCATTTCGGCGGCGATTCTCAGCCGGGGCGATTCGGTTTTCGCAAGGGCGTCGACCGCGTTGCCGATCAGGTTGCCCAGCAGGCTCGCCGCGTGCGACCCGTTCATCTCGACCATCAGCGCCGCGTTGATTTCGATCTCGGTCTCGACCGGACGGTCCTTGATTGCCGGATAGTTATCGAGGAGCGAATCGACGAATTCCCGAAGCCGGATAATCTGAATCGACTCATCGCCGGCGATCCGGGCGTACTTCGTAATGCTCTGGGCCATGTCGATCGCACGCTGGATCGCCGCCCGGCAATTGGTAACCATGCGGTTGATCCGGTCACGGTCCAGCTCCCCTCCATCATCGACAAGTTCGGCGAGACGGTCGAGATAGACCGAGGCCGGGTAGAGCGCGTTGTAGACCTCGTGCGACACCCCGCCGGCGATCGTGCCGACCGTCTCCATCCGATCCATCCGCAGCAGCCGCTCCTCGGCCCGCTTGCGGGCATCGATATCCTGGAAGAGCCCGTGCCAGCGCACGGCGCCGTTTTCGGTCGGATGCGGGCGGGCGATCGAGCGGATCCAGCGGTAGGAGCCGTCCTCATGCCGCACCCGGTACTCGACATCGACCGGCTCCGCCGAGTTCGGATCGAAGACACCCAGCTTCGTCAGGCGGTCGATGTCGTCGGGATGGATCAACGCGATGAAGTTCTCGGCCCTGTTTTCGAGCGATTCGGCTATATTGGGGCCGACGATATCGGCCAGGCCGGGACCGACATAGAGCATCGGGCTGCGGACCCCGTCCTTCACCTCGTAGTGGTAGACACAGCCGGGAGTGTTGTCGATTATGGCTCGAACCCGCCGCTCGCTTTCGCGGAGCGCGCGTTCGGCGTGTCGGCGGTTCGTGACGTCCCGCGCAATGCAGACCACCGCGCCGTCGCTTTCCCAGCGGGTCAGTCCAAAGGTAAGCACGACCTCCATCGGGCTGCCGTCGTTGCGCAACAGGCGGCTGTTCAGCCTCTCATTGACCTCGCCTCCGCCCGCCACCGCGTCAAACCGATGCCGAACGGTATCGATATAGTCGGGCGCGACCAGGGCGGCGATGTCCATTACAACCAGTTGATCGAGAGAGTAGCCGGTCATTTTGGCGGTGGTGGCATTGGCATACACGAGCCGTCCGTCGGTTGTGGCGATGAAAACCCCGTCGGGGGCAGTATCGGCAACGTGTCGAAAAGTATCGAATTCTCTCACAGAACAACCTCTTGTCCGGGTGCGCCGGGACGGACAGGGGCGGCGGACGATCGGTTCATATAGGGTTTCCCTGCGAAGGACCGGGCCGGTGCCGCTACTATTAATATACGGCACGGACTGCCGGGCGGCAAAGGAAATTGGGATTGCAGTGAAGTCGGTACGGGCGGCACAAAAAACGGCGCCCGGTGAGGGGCGCCGTTCATATCTCCATTGTGGGCCGACACTACTCGACCGTCACGCTCTTGGCCAGGTTGCGCGGCTGATCGACCGGGCAGCCGCGCATCACAGCGATATGATACGCCAGCAACTGGAGCGGGATGATCGACAGCAGCGGGGTCAACAGGCGGTAGGTCTTCGGGATATAGATCACGTGGTTGACCCGCTCGGCGATCTCGGTGTCGCCCTCGTTGGCGATCGCGATCACCTGCCCGTTGCGGGCGCGGACCTCGGCGATATTGCTCATGACCTTGTCGTAGACCGAATCTTTGAGGGCGATCACGACCACCGGCATGTTTTCGTCGATCAGCGCGATCGGGCCGTGCTTCATCTCGGCGGCCGGGTAGCCCTCGGCATGGATATAGGAGATTTCCTTGAGCTTGAGTGCGCCCTCGAGCGCCACCGGGAAATTGATCCCGCGGCCAAGATAGAGGAAATTATTGGCGCGGTAGTACTGCGCCGCAATCTCGCGAATCCGGTCCTCGGTACGGAGGATCTGTTCCACCTGGGCCGGGATCTTGATCATGTGATCGATGATCTCCTGGCCCTGCTGAACCGAGAGATTCCGCATGCGGGCGAGCAGAGTGCCGATCAACGAGAGGACCATGACCTGCGACGTAAACGCCTTGGTCGAGGCGACCCCGATTTCGGGACCGGCGTGGATATACACGCCGCCGTCGGTTTCGCGGGCGATGGTCGAGCCGACCACGTTGACCAGGCCGAGCACGGTGACCCCGCGCTTCTTGGCCTCGCGCATGGCGGCGAGGGTATCGGCCGTTTCACCCGACTGACTGATCCCGAAAAGCACCGAATGGTCCGGGAAGATCGGCGAACGATAACGGAATTCGGAGGCGTACTCGACCTCGACCGGTATCCCGGCCAGCTCCTCGATGAAGTACTCTCCGATCAGCCCGGAGTGCCACGAGGTGCCGCAGGCGGTGATGAAAATCCGTTTGATATCGCGGAGTTCGTCGTACTGGAGGTTGAGCCCGCCGAGCCGCGGAATGCCTTCTTCCCAGTTGAGCCGGCCGCGGACAGCGTTGCGGAGGGTGGTCGGCTGCTCGTGAATCTCCTTGAGCATGAAATGATCGTACCCCTCTTTTTCGATCATGTCGAGGGTCCACGAGACCTCCTCGACCTGGGGGCTGATCTTCACATTCTGAATGGTCGTGATATCGTAATCGTCGGCGGTGATTGTCGCGATCTCGCCTTCGTCGAGATAAACCACCTTGTTGGTGTGCTCGAGCATGGCGGCGACGTCGGACGCGACAAACTTCTCCCCGTCGCCGTGGCCGATCACCAGCGGTGAACCGAGCCGGGCAGCCACAATGACGCCCGGGTGATGAGACGATACCACCGCGATACCGTAGGTGCCGTCGACCTGCGACAGTGCCAGCCGGACCGCTTTGGTCAGGTCGCCGTCATAGTGGTAGCGGATAAGCTGGACCAGGACCTCGGTATCGGTGTCGGTCTGGAGGACATAACCCTGTCGCTGCAGGAATTCCTTGAGGGCGCGGTAGTTCTCGATGATGCCGTTGTGGACCAGGGCGATTTCTCGTTTGGAATCGGTGTGCGGGTGGGCGTTGAGCTGGTTCGGTTCACCGTGGGTGGCCCACCGGGTGTGGGCGATACCGTGGGTGCATTTGTACTCCTTGCCGTTGAGCAGTTTCTCGAGATTCGAGATCTTGCCGGCCGACTTGGCCACCATCAGCCCGTTATCGGTGAGGAGCGCGATGCCGGAAGAATCATACCCCCGGTACTCCAGCCGTTTGAGGCCGGAGAGGAGGATTGGCATCGCCTGTTTCTGCCCAACGTAGCCAACTATTCCGCACATATATATGGTCCCTGCTTATTTGAAGTATCTCATCACCTGTTTAATCAGATGATCGGTTGTTTTCTGATTCTCTGTTTCTACAATAAGTC
>CAYPYM010000232.1:0-5661 GCA_964414435.1 uncultured Ignavibacteriales bacterium
GGACGATATCGGCCACGTGCGGGCCTCGGCCTTCACCGCACTCGGCTGGCTCTCGAGCGAGCAGGAGGCCGATGTGCTCTTCCAGGGTCTCGATGACATCTATCCCGATGTTCGCGAAGCCGCGATGGGCGCGCTTATCCTGGTCGGCGGACCGCAGGTGGTAGCCAAGTTCACCGCCGATCTCTATCATCCCGACGCCGAACGGCAGCGCCTCGCCGTCACCGCCCTTGGCATGATCGGCGAGCCCGATGTCGTCCAGCCGCTCCTCAAGGCCGTCAACCATCCGGAACCGGCCCTGCGCCGGTCGGCCATCGAGACGATCGGCCGCATCGGCGATGCCGACGATCTCGCGCCGGTGAGCATCGCGCTCTCCGATGAAGACGCGGGAGTGCGCAAGGCGGCCGTGACCACCCTGCTTGCGATCAGGGGCGAAGCGGCCGTGGACGAGGTGAAGTTCCTGCTCGACGACCCCGATGTCTGGGTGCGTTACCACACCATCGCGGCCATCGGCGAGCTGGGCAATGTCGAACACTCGCGCTATATCCTGCCGTATCTCGCGGACGAACAGGATATCATTCGCATCGCCGCGATCCGCGCCCTTGCCCGGATGGACTGCCACGAGGCCGTCAAGACGATCAAGACACTCATGACCGACCGCAACCGGGACCTTGTCGAGGCCGCTCAACAGGCCGTCTCACAACTGGAAGGAGTTCGCTGATGCCTCAGCCCTCGATCCTCATCGTCGACGACGAACTGCTGATCCGTGACCTTCTGTACGACTTCTTCAATCAGCAGGGCTGGCAGACGGCCATCGCCGAAAACGGCGAAAAGGCGCTCGACATCCTGCGCTCGCGGCCGATCGACCTCGTCCTGTCGGATATCAGGATGCCGGGCATGGACGGACTCGAACTGACCGCCGAGATGCGTGAAGAGTTCCCCAACATCCCGATCGTTCTCATGACCGGGTACCCGTCGGTCGATACCGCCGTCAGCGCCCTGCGCAGCCGGGTCGCCGACTACGTAACGAAGCCGTTCAACATTAACTCGCTTTACAAAATTGTGGAGGCTCAGCTTAACGAAGCGGGCCGCTCGGAATAGATGATGCAACCGTCCGCCAACATCCTCGTCGCCGACTCGGAACCGGATTTCCGCCGGCACATTCTCGAGTACCTCGAACGCCTGGGCTATACGGCCGACGCCGCGTCGACCGGCGATGAGGCGCTGAGAGCTATCGAGGCGACCGAGTACGCCCTGGTGCTGCTCGACAGCACGTTGACCCTCGGCGACGGCGGCGACCCCCAGCGCCTGATCTCCGAGCGCCGGCCCGAGATCTCGCTGGTGGTCATGGCGAGCGCACCGTCGGTGCGGGCCGTGATCCAGGCGCTCCGCCGCGGGGCCATGGACTACATCATCAAGCCGTACGAAATCACCGAACTGACGACAATCGTGCCGCGGGCGGTCGAACGATATTTCGCCCGGACAACGGCCGGAGGGACAACCGAACGGGTCGGCGCCGCGGGTGCCGGCGAAGTACGGGCGTAAACCGGAGGGCGAGGCTGCCGGACGCCAAAAGGGGCTATGGAATCAGTAGGATCACAGATGCTGACGTCGCCGTCAGAAGAACTGGAAATGTCGCGGGAAGATTTCGAGATGATCCGGGACTTCATCCATGAGAAAAGCGGCATGTTCTTCGCCGAGAACAAAATGTATCTCGTGCGGAACCGCCTGCTCAAGCGGATGGCCGAACTGGCCATCCGGACCTACCGCGACTATTTCTACCACGTCAAGTACGACGCCTCGATGCGCGAATTCCAGCATCTTATGAATATTATGACGACCAACGAGACCAGCTTCTACCGCAACGAACCGCAGCTCCTGTCGTTCTCCGAGGAAGTCCTGCCGGCGATCATGGCCGCCCGCGAACAGGCCGGCCAGCCCCGGACGATCAAGATCTGGTCGGCCGGATGCTCGACCGGCGAAGAGCCGTACACGCTCGCCATGATGGTTCTCGACAAAATCCGCATGAAACCCGGCTGGACGGTCGAGATCATCGCCAACGACATCTCCGAAAGCGTGCTCCAGCGGGCCCGCCGCGGCGAATACAAGGGTATCACCCTCCGCAACGTGCCGCCCTACATCCTGAGCACCTATTTCGAGCACAACGGCGAAGTGTACACCGTCAGGCCCGAGGTTCGGGCGCTGGTCAAGTTTGCGCTGCTGAATCTAAACGACCAGCGCATGCTTTCGATCAACTCCGGCTTCGATGTCATCTTCTGCCGCAACGTCATGATCTACTTCTCGGACGAAGTCAAGAAGCGGATCGTGCGCGGCTTCTTCAACGCCCTGCGTCCCGGCGGCTACTTCTATATCGGCCACTCCGAGACGATGCACGGCGTGAGCAAGGCGTTCAAGCTCGTGTATTTCAAGAACGCCCTGGTATACCAGAAAGAAGCGGTGGGGGCGCCGCCTACGCCGCCGGCGGCCACCGGCCGGCCGGCTGCGGCCGAGGATCGCGGCAATGGCTCCGGAGCGCTGCGCGCGATCGATCTGCTCAGTCAGATCAAAACGCAGACCGTGAAAAGTTGAGATTGTGAAACCATACAGGGATAGGCTTATGTCGCAAACAATACTGGTGGTAGACGACTCTCCGACCGTCGTCAAGTTCGTCTCGTTCTCTCTGAAGAACAGCGGCTACACCGTGCTGACGGCGTGCGATGGGATGGATGCCATCGAGAAAATCTCCTCCGTCAAGGAGGACATCTCGCTGATCATCACCGACCTGAACATGCCCAACCTCGACGGGTACAGCCTGATACATACCCTCCGGCAGAGCGACCGATATGCGTCGACCCCGATCATCATCCTCTCGTCGGAGGAAGGTGATGATGATCGCGACCGCGGCATGGAGGTCGGGGCCAGCTCCTACCTGGTCAAGCCCTTCAAGTCGTCGCTCCTGCTGACCGAGGTGTCCAAGTACCTGAAACGGAAAACGGATCATTAACGAATAGAAGGAGGCGCTGTGGCCGAACTCAAAATCCTCGCCGTTGATGACAGCCCGACCATGCGTCGGATCATCATCAACACCCTCAAGCGCGCTGGCTACAATGACGTCGTCGAGGCTACCGACGGCAAGGATGCCATCGCCAAGCTCAAGGTCGAACCGATCACCTTCGTCATCACCGACTGGAACATGCCTGAGATGGACGGCCTCGAATTCGTCACGACCCTCCGGTCGAGCACCCAGTTCAAGGGCCTCCCCATCCTCATGGTCACCACCCGCTCGGTCAAAGACGACATCGTCGAGGCCCTCAAGGCCGGCGTGAACAACTATATCGTGAAACCCTTCACGCCCGAAACGCTGAAACAGAAGATAGAACAGATTCTGGCCGGCTGACAGCCCCGCCGGTAAGGAGATAAACTTCGATGACAAACGACACTCTCTACGTCAAGATGCAGCAGGAGATCGCCGACCTGGCCGCCTCCATCAACGACATCGTGACGAAATTCAAGGGGCTGCACAATCCGCTCGAGGAGTCCCGCGAACGGGTCCCCCAGGCGACCGAACAGCTCGACAAAATCAGCCAGGAGACCGAGGCCGCCACGCACCAGATGCTCGACCGGGTCGAGGGAATCACCCAGCGTGAGGAAGAGGTCATGCAGGGCCTCCGCGACCTGAAGGAACAGATCGCCGGCGGCAACCTCGACAACGCCCCCGCCCTGATCGATACCCTGCTCGAAAAGTCGGAGACGACCTGCAACGACGCCTTCACCATCATGGAAGCCCTCCAGTTCCAGGATATCACCTCGCAGCAGGTCAACCACGCCGCGTCGCTCCTCGAAGATATCGAGACCAGGCTGCATCGCATCCTTTCCGTCCTGGACGGTAACGACGGTACCGAGATTGGCAAGACAGCCGCCAAACGCGCCCGCGTGTTCGATCCGCATGCCGACCTGAGCGACAAGAAGACCGTACAGGCCGATATCGACAACATGTTCGCGCACAAAAAATGACAACTCCGGTTGTCCGGGTAAACATATGAGCAATGAACTCGACCTGCAGCAGGAGGAGATGCGGGAGATCATCGACGACTTCCTCGTTGAAGCCGACGAACTGACCGTCTCGCTCGACAGCAACTTCGTCAAGCTCGAGGCCGCCCCCGAGGATCTCGACCTGCTCAACGAAATATTCCGCGCCGCCCACACCATCAAGGGTACGTCCAGCTTCCTCGGACTCGAGCAGGTGACGACCCTGACCCACAAGATGGAAGACATCTTGAACAAGCTGCGCAAGGCGGAAATGACCGTCACAGCCGAGGTCATGGATGTCCTCCTGAGCGCCCTCGATGCCCTCAAAGGCCTGCTCGACAAGGTGCGCGCCGGCGACCTGAGGGAATCGGACCTGACCGATATCCTCGACCGGCTGGTTACGACCCTCGGCGACGAGAACGCCGATGTCGAACTGCCGGAGATGCCCGCCCAAGTCCAGACGCCTCCGCCGCCGGAGACGGAGCCGGAACCGGCCCCAGGAGAAGAGCCGGTTGCGACCGGCGCTGCGCCGGGTGAATCATCGGCCCCCGCTGCGACCGCCACGCCACCGAATGAGAAGCCGGGCGCGGCCAAGGCGACGCCGAACAAGAAAAACGTCGATACGACCATCCGGGTCGATGTCGAACGGCTCGACTCGCTCATGAACATGGTCGGCGAGCTCGTGCTCGGGCGCAACAGCCTGGTCCAGTCGCTTAACCGCCTTCAGGGCGACCACGAAGGCGAATTCGCGCTCGAGGGCGTGTCGCAGTCGGCGACCGCCGTGAACTTCATCACGACCGAGCTCCAGATGGCCGTCATGAAGATGCGCATGCAGCCGATCGGCAAGGTTTTCAACCGTTTCCCGCGCCTCGTGCGCGACCTCGCCCGCGATACAAAAAAGCAAATCGAGCTGATCATCTCGGGCGAAAGCACCGAACTCGATAAATCCGTGATCGAGGAAATCGGCGATCCGCTCGTGCATATCATCCGCAACTCGTGCGACCACGGCCTCGAACCGCCCGAGGAGCGCACCGCTCGGGGCAAGCCGGCCCAGGGCACCGTCTGGCTCGAGGCGAGCCAGGAGGGCTCCAACATCGTCATCAAGGTGCGCGACAACGGCCGCGGCTTCGACGTCAACGCTATCCGCGACAAGGCGGTTGAACGGGGAATGTATTCCCGGGCCGACGTCGACCGCATGCCCGATCGCGACGTCTACAAGTTCATCTTCGCCGCCGGCTTCTCGACCGCGAAGGTCATCACCGACGTTTCCGGTCGCGGCGTTGGTATGGATGTCGTGCGCTCGAACATCGAAAAACTGAACGGCATCATCGAACTCGATTCCGCCCGCGGACAGGGCACGACCATCACGATCAAGCTGCCGCTCACCCTCGCGATCATCCAGGGTCTGCTCGTTCAGTGCGAGGACGAAGTGTTCATCCTCCCGCTGTCATCGGTGATCGAGACGGTCAAGACCGAGCACTCCGACATTCACTATGTCAACAAGCGCCCGGTTCTCTGCCTGCGCGACGAAATCATCCCCATCGTCAACCTCTCGCGCGTCCTGCGCCGCGGCGCCGACAGCTTCATCCTGACCGAACGGCCGTATATCGTCATCGTCGGCCTGGCCGAGAAGAA
>CAYPYM010000233.1:0-5655 GCA_964414435.1 uncultured Ignavibacteriales bacterium
CCGCCTCATTCAGGTGAAAGGCAAACGCGATTCTTGCCCTGCCATGGGTAAAACCGCTGAACGCCCCCAACAGCCCGTACTCCCCCTCCCCGATCTGAAACCTCCCCGGTGCGGAGATCCGCTCGACCTGGAGTCCCATCGAGGTCGGCCGCAACGACACGAGCACGCTGTCGCCAGACTTGAACTGCCCGCAGACCGCGGAATCGACCTGAATCAGGAAGCGGCGCGTATCGGAGAGCCCGGCTACATTGTCGAAGACGCCGTAGTACGGTTCCATGTTGATTGAGAGAGGGCCATCGGCTGCCGGTTGGGTATCGTCGGTCTTGTTGCCGCCGCACGACAGAAGTGCCCCGACCGTAACCAGTGCAATGATCAGATGTTTCAACATTAAACCCTCCCACCATTGGTGACTGATGGCCGGACCGTGCGTCTATGTCTATATTTTCCGCAGTATCCCGCTGGTCGACCGCCCCGTTGTCAGCCGCACCCGGCGAACTTTGCCGCCGTACGACTGCACGAACTCCGCCCCGACGATCTCACTGACCTTGTAGTCCGCCCCCTTCACCAGCACATGCGGTTTGACCTGACGAATCAGCTTGTCCGGGGTGTCTTCGCCGAACACGACCACATAGTCGACCGATCGCAGCGCCAGCAGGATCGCCGCGCGATCCGCCTGTTTCTGCACCGGCCGCGACTTCCCTTTCAGCCGCCGCACCGAGGCATCGGAGTTCAGCCCGACTACCAGCAGGTCGCCGAACGACCGCGCCTTCGCCAAATAATCGACGTGCCCCCGGTGGAGGATGTCAAAAACGCCGTTGGTGAAAACGATCCGCTTCCCTCTCCGGCGCACACCGGCGGCGAAGTTCTCTATTTTCTTGCGTGGAATGAGTCGAGTCGATGCCATGAATCTGCGGCGCCTCCTCCCGCCGCCCGAAGGGTCAGGTGCTCTCGGACACAAGCGTGCCGTTCTTGATATTCCGCTCCAGTTCCTTCTGCAACTGCGGCGGCGTGACGGTTGCGGTGCCGACCTCGCCGACTGTGATCCCCGCCCCGGCGTTCGAGAAAACCGCCGCTTCGGTCAGGGTCGCCCCGGCGCAGATCGCCGAGACGAACGTCGCGATCACCGTGTCGCCGGCGCCGGTGACATCGAACACCTTGCGGGCGAACGTCGGGATATGGGTCGGCTCCTCCCCGACCTGGAACAACGACATGCCGTCGGGACCGCGCGTAATCAGAATCGACTGGGCCTCGAGTTCTTTCAGCAGACCGTTGCCGACCTCGATCAGGTCGGCCTCGGTGACGATGCGCCGACCGTAGGCGAATCCGGCCTCGTGATGGTTCGGCGTGATCACGGAGACCATCTTGTAGTTGTGGAAATGGGTCTCTTTCGGGTCGACCGCGACGAAGATCCCCTTTTCGCGGCAGACGTCCATGACTTGCTGCAGCAGCGACAGGGTGATGACGCCTTTGCCGTAGTCGGAGATAATGACCGCCTTGATCTCGTCGGCGACGCTCATGAACCGCTGGTAGACTTTCTCTTCGACCTGCGTCGACAGTTCATGGCGGTTCTCCCGGTCGGCCCGGACAATCTGCTGGCTGTGGGCGATGATACGGGTTTTGATCGTGGTCTGACGGGAGTGATCGGTGATACAGAAATCATTGGAGATATCGTGCTGCTTGAGAAGCTGGCTGAGCTTGACCGACGCTTCATCCTCGCCGACCACCCCGAGCAGCATCGGCTGGTCGCCGAGCGCGCGGATATTGGCGGCGACGTTGGCGGAGCCGCCCAGCAGGAGCTTGTCGGAGAGGATCTCGACCACCGGCACCGGCGCCTCGGGGGAGATCCGGTCGACCCGGCCGAACAGGTATTCGTCGAGCATGATATCCCCGAGGATGAGGACTTTACTCTTGCCGATCCCTTTGATGATGTCGCCGATACGCCTGGCGTTGAGCGCCACGGACAGTCTCCTTCGGCCGGGGTTGCTCCCGGCGAGCCCGATATTCGGTTGACTTACCGCCCGAATATATTACTATGAGGGGTCATTCACAAGCACTTTGCAAACCCGTACAGGAGTTCCAGATATGCAACAACCTCCCCAGCAGCAGCAGCTTAGTGTCGAGTTCGACGAAAAGACGGCGGAGGGTATCTACGCCAACCTGGCCATGATCATGCACTCCCCGACCGAGATCATTATCGACTTCGCCCGGATCATGCCGCGCCTCGCCAAGGCCAAGGTGTTCTCGCGGATTATCATGACCCCGATGCACGCCAAGCTGCTTCACCAGGCGCTCACCGACAACCTGAAAAAGTTCGAATCGCAGTTCGGCGAGATCAAGATTCACGGCGCCCCCGGTCACCCAAGCCGGAATATCGGTTTCGAATCGGTCACGCCGACCGCCGAGGAAGACTGACACCGTCGCGTTTTTAGTTGCATCCGCCATGCCCTCGCCTAAACTGAAGGTATGGCCGTTGCACGTGAAATGACCCGTTGCCCCTTCTGCAAAGAGAGCATCATCGCCGGGGCCACCAGGTGCAAGCACTGTCAGTCGGAGCTGCCGGCGCGGTCGGCCCGCTCTGATCGGCTCACCGCCCGGGTGACGAATAAGCTCAACACCTTCCGGACCGGATTCCTCACCGGTGTCGTTTTCAGCCTCATTATCGCCTTTCTCATCTACCGGACTTTTGCCTGAGCCGGACCGGCTTCGACGTATTTACATCCCGTAGGCTCTATCCCTAACGAAATTCGATTCGCCGACCGATAGGATTAATACCCAGGGGGCAAGAAACGGCCAGTTCAGGAGGCGCAGGCGGCACAGCCATGTCCACACTTGGATCCATACTGATCGTCGACGACGAACAATTCATCCGTCAGATACTGTTGCGGACAGTGACGCGTGCCGGTTTCGTCGGTGAGGAGGCGAGCGACGGAGACGAGGCCCTGGCCCGGATGGCGGACCAACCGTTCGACCTGGTGATCAGCGATGTCCAGATGCCGCGAATGGACGGCCTCCAACTCCTGGCCCGGATTCGCGAAACTTACCCCGACACGATTGTCGTCCTCATCACCGGCCAGAAGTCGCTGATGCCTTCCGGACGGGGCGATCATCGGGCCGACGCCATCATCTCCAAGCCGTTTCACAACGGCGAGATAGTGAAGAAACTCCAGCTCCTGATCCAGGAGCGGCGACGCAAAAAGGCACGGGTCGCCCGGGCCCTGGCGGCGGTGTCCCGATCGGACCCGGCCGACTAGCCCCGAGACACCCCACCGAGCCGACTCATTGCCCCGCAATCAATTGCATAGTAACCAGTTAAACCTAAACTTCCCACCCCGACGGCCGATAATCCGAGTATACGGCGGATTCGGGACCGAGCCGATTCCGCCCCGCACTCGAAAGAACATGGGAGGCCGCGAGCTCCGGCAATCGCAGGGGTGCCGCCCGCGGCAAAAGAACACGAGGGGAACAGGAAGCATATGCCGTCCGCAATAGCCGTCACAATGTCCTTTCACAACCCGGCTCGCACGAGCTGCCAGGGCTCGCCCGAGGGACCGATCGTATGAGTGCTCTCAAAAACGCACAGCCATCCGGGCGCCTGCGCTCCGCCGTCCACGAATACTGGGCCGCCGTCCTCCTTGCCCTGCTGGCCCTCCTCACCGGGATGTTCCTCGCGTGGATTTTCGTGCAGATGCAAATCGAGACCTCGTACGACCTGAAAGCGCTGCGCGCCTGTGCCGACCTCAGGGACCGGGTCACCGCAGCCCACCTTCGTTTCGGGGAATACGACCGCAGCGGCCGATCGACCGAGTTGCAGGAAGCCCTCATCAACCTTCGCGGCGCCGCCCGTTTCGGCTACCACATCTCGGAGCTGGTACAGATGTCGGCCCAGCTTCCTCACCCCGGCGCCGATCAGCCGACGGGTGGGCTGCTGGAACAGGTCACCGCCGATATCGACAGCCTTGCCGATCTGGCCGGGCGACGGGCACAGGCTGCCGATCCCGCCCGTACGGCCGCGATCGACCGCGGGTTCAACCGCCTCTACGAGGCGATCACGGGGCGGTTGAGTCGACTCGAGTTTGCCCTCGATGCTCAGTTCACCACCAGCCGTGAACGGCAGAAAATAACGGTCGGCGGTCTGCTCGTGATCTGGCTCCTCACGATGCTGCTCGGCCTGGGCAATGTCCGCCGCCGCCGGAAGCGTCGCAAGGACGACGCTCGCGTCTTGCGGACCAGTGAGTCGCGCTTCCGCGAACTGGCCGATCTCCTGCCGGTGGGGATCTTCGAGACCAACGCCGACGGGGTTCTTGTCTACGCCAATCAAGACCTGGCCCGCCGGTGCGGCCTCGATGAATCGTCGATTGCGCGCCGCGTTACGCTCCTAACGGCAATCGCTCCCGACGAACGGGACCGGGTCCGAGCGTGGCTCAGCGAGCTGGCAAAGCACGAGGTAATCGACTCCGAGGAACACCGCATGGTCGCCCGCGACGGCACCATTTTCACCGCGCTGATAAGCGTGGGACCGATAACGTCCGAAGAGGGACCGGCCGGACTCCGCGGGATCGTCGCCGATATCGCCGATCGCAAAGAGGCGGAGGATGTCCTCCGCCGGGAGAAGGAAAAGTATCAGACCCTGATGCGGGTGGCGCCGGTCGGTATATTTCGTCTCGATGACAACGCCGCCTGCACCTACATAAACGAGCGCGGCGCCGGTCTGCTCGGCACCACGGCTCCGGAGGCCCACGGGCACGGCTGGCTGGCCCGGATCCATCCGGACGATCGCAAGCGGGTGTCCATGGCCGTGCAGACCGCAATCAAAGACGGCCGCCCCCAGATCCTCGAAACGTGCTGTCTCAAAGCGGACGACGCCACCGGCTGGATTTCTCTGAGTGTCGAACCGGAGCACGATGTCTCGGGCGCGGTAATCAATTACGTCGGCTCGATCGTCGACATCTCCGAGCGCCGGCAGGCCATCAGTGACCTTCGGGACAGCGAGGTGCGCTTCAAGCGTCTCTCGGAGGCGGCCTCGGAAGGGATCGTCATTCACGAGAACTTCAAGCTTCTCGACTGCAACCAGGCCTTTGTGGACCTTCTGGGAATCCCCCAGAACGAACTGATCGGCGCCGACCTGACCCGGTTCATTGAGCCGGAATACCATGAACTGGTGAAGGATCGAATCTCCAACGGTTACACGCAGCCGCTTGAGATAGCCATTCGAACCGCCCGAGGCGACAACCACCCGGTGGAAATCATCGGAAGTGAGATGCCGTACGAAGGACGCACGGTGCGGGTGGCCGGCGTCCGTGATATCGCCGAGCGCCAGCGCGCCCGCGAGGAGATTCTCAAATTCAAGACGATCTCCGATGCCGCCGACTACGGCAGCACCATCACCGACCTGTCCGGGCAGATCATCTACGTCAACCGCCATTTCGCCCACATGCACGGCTACGAACCGGAGGAACTGGTCGGCACGAGTATCCATGACCGCTTTGATCTGGCCAGCCTTCCCGACTTTGAAAAAGTAGTCGAGACGATGATCTCGAGCGGCCACCTGGCTACGCGGGAAATCAAACACCGCCATCGCAACGGCAACACCTTCCCGACGCTTCAATCGGCCATCGTGGTGAACGACCGGAACGGTAACCCGATATATATCGGCGG
>CAYPYM010000234.1:0-5607 GCA_964414435.1 uncultured Ignavibacteriales bacterium
CACCCGACCGGACAGCGCCCCGCAGCCTCCATTCAAGTCGACGGAAACGGTCCCCGCGGACTCAGGGGCGACGGCCAGCTCCTGATCACCGTCACCGTCTAAATCGGCAGTCGCGACCACCGAGTGATCACTCTCACCGGTCGCCAGCACTCCCGGGGCGGCAAAGTAACCGCTGCCTTTATTGGTGAGAATGGCGATGTCATCGCTCCCCTGATTGGCAACGACAATATCGGGAGCCCCGTCGTCATTGATGTCGGCGGTGATAATCGCACTTGCGTCATAGCCGCTGCGAAACTCGGACGGCTGAGAGAAAACTCCCTGTCCATTGTTGCGGTAAACCGCAACGGAGCTCCACCAGCGTCCGCCGATAATCAGATCCTGGTCGCCGTCGGCGTCGACGTCAGCCCCACTGACGCAGGTCAGTCCGCCCGGCGCGGCAAAGTCGAGGGCCTGCTGGAAGCTGCCATTACCGTTGTTGCGAATCAGCGAGAAGTTGTTACTTCCTTTGTTCGCCGTCGCCACGTCCATATCGCCGTCACCGTCAAAATCGGCGCTGAAAATCGAAACCGGCTGTGTGCAGCAACTCTGCCCGCCCACATCATACGTTGCGACTGCCTGTAAATTCCCCGCGCCATCGTTCAAGAAGAGCGACACACTGTTTGATGCCTCATTGGCAATTGCCAGGTCCGGGTCGTCGTCCAGGTCGAAGTCCTCCGCGACGATGGCATAGGGTCTATTCCCCGCCTGATAGCTCACCGGCGCGGAAAAAGTACCATCGCCGGTGTTAAACAGGACAAGCAGATTAGTGGCAGGAATCTCGTTGGTCACAATCAGATCGATATTACCGTCGCCGTCCAGGTCGGCGGCGGCAAGACCACGAGTCTTTTCGCCGGCCGGATATTCTCCCGCCGCGGTAAGCGAACCGGTACCGTCATTCCAAAAAACGCTCACGGTGCCCGACGTATAATTTGCCACGGCAACATCCAGATGTGTATCATTGTTGAAGTCCCCTGCAACAATGGTCACCGCGGCCATTCCGGTCGGATAGGTTGGCCCTGCGATGTAACTGCCGGTCCCATCGTTGAACAGAATATTCACAGTGTTGTTGCCTTGATCGGATTCGGCGATATCAAGAGACCCGTCCTCGTTGAAGTCACCGGCTACTATCGCGGCCGGGTTGCCGCCGACAAGGTAGCATACTCTGGTATCGAAGGTAGATTCGGAAGCCACAACCGCGCATGCGGCCAGCAAGCTGAGTGTCAAAACGAAGTATCGAAGTAACATCCCGCGCCTCCCAGAATGTGTTGTTGATATGGTTCCCAGGGGTGCAGCCGCGAAGTCACAATACCCACATAATAAACATAAAAACATGCACCTTATTTGTCAAACAGTTCCGGCCGCTTCCAAAGGCAGGTCAGCCGCGGGTGGGCTTTGAACAGATCGCAAGGGGTCAGGCGGCGTGAGCGACCATCCAGTTGTGGAACGCGTCTCGTCAACCCCGCATTTTTCAACCTATTTCCCATCAAAAGTTGTAAGATGCGATCAGTCCGATGTCCACACGGGTCAATCCCGAGAGTGCAGCTTTGACATCTTTGTTACCAGCCGCAACGGCTTTTCGGAGACGCTCTTTGCGATAAATACGGTCTGAATACATTTCATTGCAGCCGAGCACCTTACAAAACATCCCAGATGACCAAAAAACCGATTGACAGACCTATAAGTCTATGATAATTTAGGGAAAAGTCAGAAAAATCAGAAAATACAGAAACCACGTGAACAGGAAGTACTTCACGACCAGCCAGGCCGCTCAATTGCTTGAGGTATCCCCGGACACCGTCCTCAAGTGGGTCCGCCAGGGAAAGATCGCTTCTTACAGGACTCCCGGAGGGCACGCCCGCATCCCGCGGGGCGCCGTCGAGACGTTGCTGCCGACCCCACCGCCGACAGCAACGCCGTCACTTGCGGAACCCCCTCCCTACCATTTTTGCTGGGAATTCCATGGCAGGGGCGGCGTCGTCGACAAGGGCTGTCTCGACTGCGTCGTCTATCGCAGTCGGGCCCGTCGGTGCTACGAAATGCGCGATATCCCGGAGCAATTCGGCCTGTTGAAACTGCACTGCGCCAACGCCTGCGAAAATTGCAGCTACTATCACATCGTGCATGGTCAGGGTACCCTGGTGCTCATCGTTACGCGCAATCAACGTCTCGTCGAACAGATTCGCGCCGAATCTGAGGGCGGCGACGTATCGCTGAGATTTGCATCGGGTGAATACGAATGCTCCGCCGTTCTGGACCAGTTTCGGCCCGATTTCGTGGTGCTTGACTGTTCGTTGGGGGCCTCACGAGTGCAGGAATTGTGCCGCCATCTTGCCGGCGATGTGCGCATCCCGTTCACGAAGATAATTATTCCGTCCGGAAGCGAGTCCGTGAAGGATTGCTATGAGGGCCAGATTTTCGGCTGGATCAAGAAGCCGTTTACGTTTCTGCAGCTGCGATGCTGCCTCGGGCAGGCGGAATAACGGAAGGGGAGGACAACCGGAGTAGAGAATCGAGAAAATACCGATAAGATGGCCCGGTGGACAATGCTTGCGGCGCGCCCACCGGGCCGAACCGGGCCGAAGACGTGTTTCCGGTAGGGAAACGGCCTCCGGATCAGATTCCTTTATAGTACGTCACCACGGGAATCTGTCAAGAGAGGATTTCTCCTATTTCCACCGGTCCACGGCCAGGCGGCTCTCAAAGGTCAAATCTGTCAAAAGAACTCTGAAGGCGGTGCGTGGAGTGAGCCACACACAGGAGGAATGCTTCCATGTCGGATTCTGTTACAGTCGGTGGCACAAGTATACGTTTGATTCGCGACGACATCACCACCCTGGACATCGAGTGCTTCGTATTTTATGCCCGGCCGGATCTCAGACTTGGTTCCGGCTTCGGCACGGCGATCGGCGTCCGCGGCGGTCCCTCGATCCAGGAAGAGCTGAACAAGCTCGGTCGGCGCCGGGTAACGGACGTGGTAACGACCGGGGCCGGTGACCTCAGGGCGCGGTCGATCATCCACGCTGTCGGTCCGGCCTTTCAGGAGGACGACTCCGAGAAGAAGCTGGAGGCGACCATACGCAACGTCCTCTGCGAGGCGGAACGTCAGGGCATCACCGGGTTGGCGATGCCAGCGATGGGGGTCGGCTTCTACGGCATTCCGCTGGAGGCGTGCGCCGATATCATGCTCAGTACCATTCAATCTCATCTCAGCACGACCAAGTCCTCTTTGCAGGAAGTGGTTATCTGCGTGCTGGACAACCGCGAATTCAAACCATTTCAGCAGCGCTTCGGGCAACCGGCGTCGGTCTGAAGGAGGCAGTGATGAGTCCACTACTGCAGTTTGCCGAGGATACCCTTCAGGTAGCGGCCCTCGTCTTCATGGGCCTGGTCTATATCACCAGGCTGTACTGGCTGACCCGCCGCAAAGCGGGCCGCGAGCGACAGGCGCCGACCGGAACCGGCAGCGTTGATTCCCGCACACCGATTTTCTTCTCGCTGGCGATAGTCGGGATGCCCTGGGTGATGGAGAGCCAGCGAACCAAACGGTTCCTTTATGTACAGTTTGTCCTGTTTCATCTAGGGGTGGTGGCGGCCATTGCGCTGTCGTTCATTATCCCCTACGCACCCTCCCTGCTCGAGTCGTCGCTGCTCGTGACGATTCTTCAAGTCGTGATAGGGTTAGCATTCCTGGTCGGTGTCGGACGCCTGATCCGGCGGATCGGGAGCCGCTATATGCGGGCGATCAGCTCCCCGGACGATTACTTCTCGCTTCTGTTGCTGACGGTCTGGTTCGCGCTGGCGGCGCTCGCGGGGCCGAACGATCTATCCGGGGGTGAGGGTATCATGACCACTTATTTCTTTCTGACGGCATTCTTCCTGGTCTACGTGCCGTTCAGCAAGATCTCCCATTACCTGTATTATCCGTTTGCCCGCTACTTCCTGGGTAAAACACTCGGCCGCCGCGGCGTGTATCCGATACGGCATACCTCACAGAGCGCCGGCTGACCGGCTCAGAGACTGCAGACGGAATGAAGGAGAAGATAATGAGTACGCCGATACGTTCACAAAAAGCTCAGAAAGTAATCGACCGCATGGACAAAAAGCTGAGCCGTCAGGTCATGACGTCGCTGCTGGCCTGTGTCCACTGCGGTATGTGCACCGATTCCTGTCACTATGTGCTGACCAATCCCGGGGATCCGACCTACGCCCCATCATACAAAGCCGATCAGATACGGAAATTCTTCAAACGTCACTACGACTGGACCGGGCGCGTCGCCCCGTGGTGGGTAAAAGCCCGGAGTCTCTACACCGATGAAGACCTCGAGCAACTCAAGGACACGGTGTTCGGCAAGTGCACCAATTGTCGCCGCTGCACGTTCAACTGCCCTATGGGGGTCGACTTCGCGACGTTCAATCGAATGGCCCGGGGGCTCCTGGTCTCGGTCGGCATCATGCCGGAAGGCGTTGCGGTCGTGAGCAAGGACCAGTGGGAGATCGGAAACCAGATGGGCGTCCTCAAGGAGGACTACCTCGACACGCTCGACTGGCTCTCCGATGAGCTGGAGGAAGAGTTCGGAACGCCCAAGGCGCGCATCCCCATCGATGTGATGAACGCGGACGTCGTTTACTCGGTGAATCCGCGTGAGATTAAATACGATCCGCGGACGATTTCCGATGCCGCCCGGATCTTCTATCTCGCCGGTGAAAACTGGACGATGCCGTCGGAGGGCTGGGACATGACCAATTTCGGTCTCTTCTCCGGCGACGACGAACTGGGCGGAGCTGTTTCGCGCCGCCTGTTCGAGAAGGTCTCCGAACTCAAGGGCCGCAAGCTCGTCATTTCCGAGTGCGGCCACGGCTATCGTTCCACGCGATGTGAGGGCCAGAACTGGGGGAAGTGGGACGTCGATTTCGAAATGGAATCATCGGTCATCACGATGTTGCGGTACATCAAGGAAGGACGCATTCGCGTCGACAAGACCCGCAACCCGGTCTCGGTTACTTTTCATGACTCCTGCAACAACGCCCGCAGCTGCGGCCTGACCGAGGAACCGAGAGAACTCCTTGCATACGTGGTCGAGGATTTCCGCGAAATGTATCCGAACCGGGCCGAGAACTACTGCTGCACGGGGGGGGGCGGCGCCATGTCGATGTCGGAGTATACGCCGCGCCGGCTCAAGTCCGCCCGTGTCAAGGCCGACCAGTTGCAGGCCACCGGCGCCGAGATCGTGGCGACCTCGTGCCACAACTGTGTCGACGGCCTTACCGATCTCATTCGTCACTACAAACTCCAGATGAAGGTCACGCAGCTGGTGAACCTGGTCGCCGAAGCCGTCGTTGTGCCCGAACGGGTTGTCGTACCGGCGGCAGCGATTGCAGGTGTGCTGTCGGGACGGTCGATTCTGGTGGTGGACGACGAGCCGGATTTCGTGACATACGCCTCGGCGGTGTTTGGAGACCACGGCGCAACGGTGCATCGGGCTCAGAACGGCGAGGAAGCCCTCTCACTGGCGGGAGAGGTCAAGCCCGATTTGATCACGCTCGACATCTCGATGCCGGGCATGTCCG
>CAYPYM010000235.1:0-5591 GCA_964414435.1 uncultured Ignavibacteriales bacterium
CACCGGTTGGACAAATATGCAGTCCGCGCCGGCTTCACGGTACCTATTGCCGCGCCTGATAGATTCGGCCAGTTTCTCCTGCGGCGAACCGGTCGAGACATAAAACGAATCGGTCCGTGCATTGATCACCAGGTGAAAGCCCAGTGAATCCGACAGGGCACGAATGGCTGCTATTCTTTCACAAAACTCCACCTCGTCAATCAATGTTGGACTCAAGTCAAGGCTGTCTTCGATATTTATCCCGGCGACCCCGGTTGCGATTATCTTCGTGACCGATTCGATGATCTCGCCGAGATTATTCCCGTATCCAGCCTCGATATCCACCGTCACCGGGACCTGTACTGCCTTTACAACTCCCGTGATGGCTTCGATCATTTCCGAGAGAGTGATTATCTGGCAGTCGGGATACCCCAGCGAGGCCGCGATCCCCATACTTGTTGTGGCAATCGCTTTGTAGCCGCAGGCTTCGATCAGTTTGGAGCTGCCGATATCCCAGGAGTTCAACAGAACCAGAATTTCTTTGTCCTGATGGTATTTCAGGAACCGTTCGGCTTTTTCCTTCTGGATACTTGAGACCATAACGCCACCGCTCGTTCAAGGGTTGGTGCTGACCGGTACAGGTACGTTCAAATGTCCATGTGATACGGCCCGGTGTGAGTTAAGCGCGAAAGAAAGGTGGCCCACCGGCCCTTGGGGCACTTTTATGCAACTGCTAAATTGATGTCACCCCTGCGAAGGCAGGGGTCCAGTCTTCTTTCGTAACCTTCTGGATTCCTGCTTTCGCAGGAATGACACACCCTTCGGGTGCCTTGTCCAGAATGGCAGCGGGGCCGGTATTCACTCCCCAAATATCGCCACGACCGCCTCCTCACCGGGCAAACGATACCCCCGGTACATCCCGGCCGAATTGAACGGCATCGCTATATGCCCCTTGGCATCGACCGCGATCAGCCCGCCGCTGCCGCCCAACTCGGCCAGCTTCACCATCACCGCCTCCTCGGCGGCGTCCTTGAGACTGAACCCGCGATAGGCCATCAGCGCCGCGACATCGTACGCGGTCACCGCCCGCATGAAATACTCGCCGACCCCGGTGGTTGAGACGGCGCAGGTCTCGTTGTCGGCGTAGGTGCCGGCCCCGATAATCGGCGAATCGCCGATCCGCCCATAGCGCTTGTTGGTCATACCGCCGGTCGAGGTCGCCGCGGCGAGATTTCCCCGGGAATCGAGCGCCACCGCCCCGACCGTGCCGATCTTATCGCGATCATCGGAGTGGTCGAGCCGGGTCTGCTCGCCCCCCTCGGCCTTCTCCTTCTCGAGCACTTTCTGAAGCTGCTGCCAGCGGTCATCGGTGTAGAAATACTCTTTGTCGACCAGGTCCATCCCCTGTGCCACCGCAAACGCCTCGGCCCCCTCGCCGGCCAGCAGCACATGGCTCGAGCGTTCCATCACCAGCCGCGCGAGATTGATCGGGTTGCGAATCCGCCGCACTCCGGCGATCGCGCCGGCGTTGCGCGTCGCGCCGTCCATGAGGCAGGCATCCTGCTCGTTGTCGCCGTCGTGGGTGAACACCGCCCCCTTGCCGGCGTTGAACAGCGGCGAGTCCTCCATCACGTTGACCGCCGCCTGGGCGGCATCGAGCGCACTCCCGCCCGACTCGAGAATGTCGTAGCCGGTATTGATCGAGAGAATGAGGGTGTGGCGGTAGGCCGCTTCTTTTTCGGCGGTCATCATCACTTTGAGAATGGTGCCGGCGCCGCCGTGGATGGCGATTGCGAAAGGAAGGTTCGTGGATGTCATGGCAGTGTTTCGATCCTCTGTGATCTGGTGTAATGCGCACTCTTCGACTCCGCTCAGGGTGACGCCTGTCCGTCATGCTGAGGCCGAGACCGTCATGCTGAGCGGAGTCGAAGCATGACGCGAGTGGAGCCTTTGCTCCGATGTCTCTGCCGGTCACCCTTCGACAGGCTCAGGGTGACGCTCGCCTGCGTGGATTCCTGCTTTCGCAGGAATGACACCCCGCAGCCTGAGCATCACACCTGCAGGGTGCTACTCGTAGCGTGTTCCGTCGAATCCTGCGCGACCGAGCGAAGCGACGGTCGAGTGTGATCCGACGGCACAACAGATTATTCATGCTCCATAATATAATGCGTTTCGGTCTCTTCAACCATGCTAAACCCGAGCCGACGGTACAACACTGACGCCGGATTGATTTTCAGCACGTGCAGCCGGGTCGGAAGGCCTCGCATCGCGGCCTCGTGCAGCACCTGCTCGATCACGGCCCCGCCGATCCCCTGGTTGTGATAGTCGGGGTGAATGTGAATCGATTCGAGCAGGGTGTACGCTTCGGCCGCTTTCACCACGACATAACCGATCGGTTTTGGTTCGTGAAGGATGATGCGGGTGTGTTCGGGGGAGAAGTGCGCGGCGTGATAGCGTTGCTGCCAGGGTTCATCCCATTCGCCCCAGGTGCGCACCACGTAGTCGCCGAGCGCGGCCTTCTTAGTGGCGTAGGCGAACTCCGAGTCGTCGTCCGTGGCCGGACGAAGGCGGTATTCGGGGGTTTCATCCGACATGATCCCGTGTCCTCTGCGTTTGGTTTTCGGGCGCACGCTTCGACTCCGCTCAGGGTGACATTGTTTCGGCTCAGGGTGACGCCGACCCGTCATGCTGAGCGGAGGCGAAGCATGACGCGAACAGAGACTTTGCTCCGAGGATTCTGCCCGTCACCCTTCGACAGGCTCAGGGTGACGTTGCTTCGGCTCAGGGTGACGTTGCTTCGGCTCAGGGTGACACCAGCCACCATGGATTCCCGCTTTCGCGGGAATGACACTCTTTGCACGTCTCAGCGCTACTCCCTCGGCTTTTTCGCCAGATCGGCGTAGATCCGCAACGCCATGTAGGCGATCACCACCACCAGCGCCGCTCCGCTGATCGCGAGAATATCGTCGCATATCCCCACAAACCCCTGCCCGGTCAGGCCGAGCGTGTGCAGCACAATCGCGATTCCGAACACCCAGTAGACCGTCTTCTTGGTCTTCGCCGGGGTCGAGGTGAACAAGAAGACCAGCCCGATCGCGAAAAACAGCAGCGTCTGGCCGTTCACATGAGTGTGGGCGAGACCGACATTGTGCCGGAGGTTCGGCTTCTCCCCGTACCAGTCGACATCGTAGCCGCGCGCGCTGTCGGCGGTGTCGGCCGCGATCGCCGAGTCGGTGTGGCGGAAATGCTGAAGGTTGGAAACGCTGTCGGCGTGGATCGGCCGTCCGGCGATAGTCGTGTCCTCCCAGTCGGGGGCGAGCACCGCTTCGGAGTCCTCGGCGTACAGGCCGGCATCGACCTGTCGGTCGAAATCGGCCTTTTCCACCTTTGCCGAATCCTCATGCGTCATCGCCGGTGTCTGATTCTGGGTCAGGTAGGCCGGGAGGTGGTCCTTGTCCACGACCCCTTTGGAGACGTAGTAAATCAGGCCGGCCCAGACACAGACCAGAAGCATGAGCGTGGTGAAAATACCGACGAACACCTTGCCGTAGGGCGGCAGGTCGGACAGGCGAATTTTGTCGAGCATATCCTTTACTCTCAGGCCCGGTTCGGTTTGTTATCGTCCCTGATCCTGGAACCAAAGTCAGCCGTCCGGGGATCAATCTTGCGATCGAGCCGAAGCGGATCAACAAAAACGTACGGCAGCCGCCGCCGACAAAAGTCGGCCTCGTCCAATGGTGGTACGGCTTCATAGGCGATGGTATCACCCTCGGCCGATGACTCGGCCAGGCGGGACTCGATCAGCGGGCGGAAATCACCGTTGATTTCGTACCCGATCGAATCGCGCCCCAGTTTCATCGCCGCCTGCGCGGTGGTGCCGCTGCCGAGGAACGGGTCGAGCACCGTTTCCCCGACAAAGCTGAACATCCGGATCAGCCGTTCGGGCAGTTCCAGCGGAAACATGGCCAGGTGGCCGTTCTGCTTTTCGCCCGGGAAATTCCAGTGCCCATTGAAATACGTATTCCACTGCTCGTTTGTGAGCGCCGAGGCTTCTTTGATCGCCCGGTCGACTTTGGGCGCCTTGCCCGGTTTTTTGAAGAGAAGGATAAACTCGTAGTCGATTTTGACAATGCCGTTGCGCGGGTGGGGGTACGAACCCATGATCACCGCGCCGCCGGTGGTGTTGCAGGTGGTCACTTTCTGCCAGATGATCGAGCCCATAAAGTCGATACCGATCGTTTCGCAGAAGCGGATAATCTCGGTGCGGATCGGGATAACCTTGTACCGGCCGTAATAGACTGACCGGGCGAACTGGTCGCCGATATTGATGCACAGCCGGCACCCGGGATGCAACACCCGCTCGCATTCTTGCCAGACGAGATTGAGGTTGTTGATATAATCTTCGTAGGTATCGTCGAACCCGATCTGCTCCGGGCTGCCGTAATCCTTGAGCTGCCAGTAGGGGGGTGAGGTGACGATGAGATGGACCGCGTGCGGCGGAAGCTGCGCCATGCGGCGCGAATCGCCGAAAATGACGCGGTGGCTGGTCACTGCTCCTTGACCGTTTCCAGCAGGCGCCGGATGATCTCCATCGTATCGACCCCGTCGGCCTCGGCGTTGAACGAGGTGACGATGCGATGCCGCAGCACCGGGTAGGCCGCAAAGCGGACATCCTCCGGGCCGGGCGTCGGGCGACCGTCGAGAATGGCGCGGGTTTTGGCGCCCAGGATCAGATACTGGGAGGCGCGCGGGCCGGCTCCCCAGTTGACCCAGTTCTTCACGTAGTCGGGGGCCGAGGCTTCGTTCGGACGGGTGGAGCGAACCAGCTTGACGGCGTATTCGACCAGGTGATCCGAGACCGGCACCCGGCGAACAAGCTGCTGGAACGCTGTTATCTCCTGTGCCGACATGACCTTCTCGATCTGGTAGTCGAGCACGGCGGTAGTCGACTTGACAATCGCCTGTTCCTCGATCGCGCTCGGGTAATCGACGAAAACGTTGAACATGAAGCGATCGAGCTGGGCTTCCGGAAGAGGATAGGTGCCTTCCTGCTCGATCGGGTTCTGGGTCGCGAGCACGAAAAACGGCTCGTCGAGCTTGTAGGTCTCGCCGGCGGCGGTGACTTCGTGCTCCTGCATCGCCTGCAGCAGCGCCGCCTGCGTTTTCGGCGGGGTACGGTTGATTTCGTCGGCGAGGATGATATTGGCAAACACCGGGCCTTTGACAAAGCGGAAATTGCGTTTCCCGGTAGTGCGGTCTTCCTCGATAATCTCGGTCCCGGTAATATCCGACGGCATCAGATCGGGGGTGAACTGGATCCGGGAGAAGTCGAGATTGAGCACCCGGGCAAGGGTCGAAATCAGGAGGGTCTTGGCGAGGCCGGGAACGCCGACCAGAAGGCAGTGGCCGGATGACAGCAGCGAGACGAGAAGCTGCTCGATGACTTCGTCCTGGCCGATGATGACTTTGGCGATTTCGGATTTGATTCGGGAGTAAGCGGCGTTGAGATTTTCAACGGCGGTGAGATCGGATCGGGATTCGGGCGATGTCATCATTCCTCCGGATTAACCGTTTGTAAGCCAGCTGCAAAGGGTGCGGATACCGGCGGGCAG
>CAYPYM010000236.1:0-5586 GCA_964414435.1 uncultured Ignavibacteriales bacterium
TGTCGATCGGGACATACTCGAATTCGAGCTTCTCTTTCAGGAAGTAGTCGATCAGGACCTTGGTTTTGTGGCCGTCGCCGGGGCCGAACTCGACGAGATTGAACGGTTCGCTGCGCACGTGGGCGGCGATGCGGTGCGCGTTCGCCCCCAGTACCTGCTCCTCGCATTTGGTGACGTAGTACTCGGGGAGGCGGGTGATCTCGACAAACAACCGGCTGCCCTCGTCATCGTACATGTAGCGCGACGGAATCGCTTTGCGTTGCTCCGAGAGTCCCACCAGGACATCGAGAGCGAACGTGTCGCGGTCGCCGAAAGTCTTGGCGAAATCCTCGGGGTTGAGGACCTTGATGCGTTGTGTCACGGTGTAATCCCCCGTTTGCCTACATATCTTCGGCCAGACGAAAGCCGCTAAACTGCCAGCGTTTTTCGGGCTGGAAGAAGTTCCGGTAGGTGAGCCTGATATGGTCGGCCGGCGTGGCGCAGGAACCGCCTCGCAGGACATACTGGTTGTTCATGAATTTCCCGTTGTATTCGCCCAGCGCGTCGCGCGTCTGTTTGTATCCGGGATACCCGAGATAGGCCGAGTTGGTCCACTCCCAGACATTGCCGGTCATCGCCTGCAACCCGTGGCCGTTGTACGGCGGCACGGTCGGGTGATAGACGCGGTCATCGAGCAGATGTCCCCGGTTGTGCTCTCCCTGTTCCACCGCGGCGATTTCCCACTCGGCCTCGGTCGGCAGCCGTTTGTCGGCCCAGCGGGCGAACGCCGCCGCTTCGTACAGGCTGACATGCACCACCGGTTCGTCGAGATCGAGCGGCATCGGGCCGGACAGCGTCATCGTTTTCCAGCCCTTATCTGTCTTCTCCCAGTAGAGCGGCGCTTGCCATTGCTCGCGCTGGACCAGGTCCCAGGCATCGGAGAGCCACCAGCGGAAATCGGTATAGCCCTTGTCTTCGATAAACTCGATGAACTCGCGATTGTTCACCGGACGGACCGCCAGCCGAAACGGTTTCAGGAACACCTGGTGGCGGGGCGACTCGTTGTCGTAGGCGAAGCCGCCGCCGTCAAAGCCGATCTCTACCAGGCCGCCCTCGAAATCGAGGAACTGCTGATCGATCGGACGGGCGGGCGAGATCTCCGGACGCGGCCGATAGGCCGGTCGCAGCGGATTGCTGGAGAAAATGTGCTTGATATCGGTGGCGAATAACTCCTGGTGCTGCTGTTCGTGATTGCAGCCGAGTTCGATCAGCGGCGCGATCTTGTCACAACCGGCGTCATCGATCGAGCGAATCAACTCGACCGTGCGCTCGGTGACATTCCGCCGGTAGGCCAGCACCGAGGCGAGCACGGGGCGACAGAGTGTGCCACGGCGATCGCGCCGAAGGCGGTCGCCGAACGTCTCGTAGTACGAGTTGAAGGTGAAAAAGAAATGCTCATCGAACGGAGCGAACTCGGGTTCGTACGTCTGCAGGACGACCTGCTCGAAAAACCAAGTGGTGTGCCCGATATGCCATTTGGGCGGGCTGACATCGGGCATGGTCTGCATGACGAAATCTTCGATTTCAAGGGGCGCCACCAGTTCCTCGGACATCCGGCGCACGGTCCGAAAGTGCTCGTCGAGCTGTTTGCGGGCGGCGCTGGTTTGCGGCTCGGTTTCGGTCGGCATTGCAGTCAAACCTCCGTAGGTTTGGGGTCTGGATCGATTCGGGGAGCGGCGGCCGTCGGGGCCGGACAGCAGTCGGATCTACGATGGTTCTAATCCATATTATACGGAACGCACCGGCGGGGTAATTGTGCCCGCGAATCACGAATATGGGATCGCCTGACGCGATATGGGGGGAGAACAGCCGAAAGAGCCGGGAGGCGCGCCTTTCCGGCCCCGGGGGCAGTGATTTCAACATGGTCGGGCGGTTGGCGTCAGCCGACCGGGACGGTCACCGGCATGCCCATCATCGGCCAAATCACGCCGACAAACAGTGCCAGCACCGCGAGCAGGATGACACTGGCCGGAATCCCGGCGACCAGGAACTGGCCGCTGGTAAACTGCCGCGATTCGTACGCGATTGCGTTTGGCGCGGCGCCGACCAGCAGCAGGAACGGCATCCCCGCTGTCACCAGCGAACCGAAGAAGACCACCTCCGGCGCAACCCCGAGATAGGGCGCGATCACCAGCGCGACCGGGAGTGAAATCGCAATGGCCGCGACATTCATGATGAGGTTGGTCATGATCAGGACGAAAAACGAGATGCCGAGCACGAAGATAAACCAGTTGGCGTTCTTAAGCGGCGCCAGCCACGAGATCGCCAGCCAGCTCGCCGCCCCGGTCTGCCAGAGACAGAACCCGATACTCATCGCCCCGCCGAACAAAAGCACGATATTCCTGGGGTTTTCTTCAAGGTCCTCGATCGTGAGAATCTTGAAGAGGAAAAAGAGCAGGGTCGATACGAGGATGACCGCGCTCTTGTTGAGGCTGTCGAACCCGGGGATGAACGACCGACAGGAGAGAACGATAATGGTGCCGAAGACGATCACGAGCGTGAGGATTTCGGTCCGCGACATCGGGCCGAGCGTGCGGCTGAGTGATTTGACCCGGTCGCGAAGGCCGGCGATCCGATGATGCTCGGGGCGGAACATCACCATCATGAGAATCCACAAAAGGCCGACCATGACCGCGCCGATCGGGAGCATGTAGTAGGTCAGTTCGAAGAAGGTGATCTCACGGCCGGTGATATCGCGGAAGAAGCCGATCGCCACGGCGCCGCGCGCCGCTCCGAGCAGCGTGATGATACTACCCGCGCCGGCGACAAAGGCCATGCCGATAAAGAGCCCTTTGCCGAATCGGGTCGGTTTGTTGTCCGGTTCGTAGAGGGCGTAGATCGCCATCAGGAGCGGGTAGACCGCCGCCGCAACGGCGGTGTGGGCCATGATCAGGGTCAGCCCGGCGGTCATGAGGAAACAGCCGAGATAGATGCGGCTCGTTTTCTCACCGACCATCAGGAGCATCCGATAGGCCATCCGCTTGGTCAGGCCGGTGCGGGCGAATGACATCCCGATGACGACCGAGCCGATGATGAACCACACCGAGGGATCCATAAAATCGCCGAATGCTTCCTTGGCCGGGCGGATGAGGAAGAGCGCCTGCATCACGCCGATCGCGATACTGGTCACGCCGATCGGGACAACCTCGAACACCCACCAGGTGGCCGCCAGCAGGAACAGGGCGAGCGCCGCCTGACCCTCGCGGGTGAGCGGGAAATGCTTGCCCTGCGGATCGACCGCATCATCGAAGCCGGGGGCGAAATAGACTCCGAAATAGAAGGCGAGGCCGAGGAATATGAGAAAGAGGCGGCGGTAGTCGATCGGCTTCTTCACCGCCGCAAGGTGGATATCGGACGGCATCGGCGGCAGGCCGCCATGCGCGCCGCCGGGACTGGTCGGGTGGTACCACTTCAGCATAGGTGTTCCATCGTTTGCAGCGTTGTCCGCCCTTACTCTTCATGTTGAAGCAGCATATTGGCCACTTCATGAAACACGTCGACACTCCGCACCGCCCCGACCAACGTGTCGCCGCGAAGGACCGGGATCAAATTGAGATCGCGGCTGATCATCTTGTAGATGACTTTCGAGAGCGGTTCGTCGACGTCGACCGTCGCCGCCACCGGCTGCATGATTTCGCTCACTAACTGCTCGGCCTGCTGCTCCAGGGCGTCGGCGAATCGCCCGCCCGACAGCTCGAGCAGATCCTCGTTCGCCTCGACATCGAACAGCCTTTTCCGATGTTTCACCGGCATGGTGCGGAGATATTTCGGTTCGAGCCCGCGAAGGATATCGCGACGGCGGACGATGCCGAGCAGTTGGTACTTCTCGTCGAACACGAGCAGGGCCCGGGGGAGTGAACGGCGTCCGCCGCGCTCGAGCTCGGACTTTTCCATCTCGACAACCGCCTGACGCAGGGTAAACCAGTGAGGGATGTGCGGATATTCATCAAGGGGGATCATGATATCCCCGGCGCGTTTGCTCACCATCGATGACACCTCGGCAGCGGAGGTTTAACGGCGCCGGTCAAGTCGGCTCGCCTTGTCGAGACCGGCCGGCGCCCACATCTTGTGAATATTATCACTATATACGGGGGTGAGCGATATCGTGTCAATAACTATCGGTCATATGAGAGCAAGAAAATGTAACGTTAAGTCATTATGCGGGTTGATCTTGTCCTGATTGCCCCCGCCGGTGGTGCGGCGGGACTGTCAACAGCCGCTCAACAGCTGCTTCGCGGAAATCAAAAATGCGCTCGAGTTGCCGCTTCACGAACAGCATATGAACGAGGCGGGCGAGCGGGCCGAACGGGAGCGCGTAGCGAACTTCATCGGAAATTCGGGTGCCGCCGTCAACAGCCTTGAACGTATGGGTGTGGTGCCAGAACGAGTACGGCCCGCGAAGTTGCAGATCGACAAAGCGGTTCGGCGGATCGAAAGCCGCGATCGAACTCGTCCAGCGCACCGGGACGCCGAACGCGCGCACGGTGTAGTCGATCAGCGCGCCGGCGCGCATGTCGATCGGCGACGGTGTCAGGATTTCGAATCCCATCGACGGCGGTGTGATGCGGGCGAGATTTTCCGGCCGGGAGAAGAATTCGAACACGTCGTCGAGCGGCCGCGCAATCGTCTGCTCGCGGTAGAGGCGGTGCAGTTTCATCCGACCGCCTCCCGCGCGAGAGCGTCGATTCGTCTCATGTATGCGTTCACGTCGAACTTACGGGCGCAGCCGGAGGCGCTCATATAGCGGATTTTGCCGAAAATGTCGCGCTCGAACCAGGGACGGTCGTGTACGCCGCCGATTGACCAGGCGATGCCGGCATATCCGTTCGGATCGCGGCCGTCGAGCTCCCAGCGGTCGTTGAGCGCGATCGCCGTGCGCATCGCTTCCTCGGGCGAGGGCGACCATTCGAGGATCTTCTTCGCCCAGTACATGCGCATATAACCGTGCATTTTCCCCGTGACGACCATCTCCAGTTGGGCGGCGTTCCAGAGATCGTCGTGTGTTTCCGCCCGCTCGAACTGCTGCCGCGAGTAGACATACTCGCGCGGATCGCTCCGGTGTTCATCGAGGGTGCGCCCGGCCCAGTCGGGGAAGCCGTCGAAACCGTCGTAGTGCGGATTGTACCAACAGAAATTGTCCGAGAGCTCGCGCCGCACGATCACCTGTTCGAGAAACGCCTCCTGCGATTTGACGTCCCGGTCGAAGCGCTGCGCTTCCAGGGCGACCCGTTGCGCGGAGACCTGCCCGAAATGCAGGTACGGCGACAGGTCCGACTGCACCGCCTCGTTCGGGTCGTTGCGGCGATCCTCGTAGCGGGGCAGGCACTCTTCAAGGAACGACGCGAGACGTTCCCCGGCGGCGAAAGCGCCCGGGGTTATCCATCCAACCGGTCCGACGGTGATATCAACCCGAAGCGTCTTTCGGACGGCAATCCAATCGACCGGCGGTGTACCGTGTTCCCTCGCCATGGTCTGCGGCCGAAGCGGCGGGAATTCGGTCAGGAACTCGCCAAGTCGGTCGTTAATCTTCCGGCGGATGGTACGCGC
>CAYPYM010000237.1:0-5584 GCA_964414435.1 uncultured Ignavibacteriales bacterium
TAATATTGAATTAACACTAAATATGTTATTCGGAAATAAAGTAAATCCAATTAATAATATTAATAATCCCTTCTTTGGTAACTCGTTTCTAAATATTAAAAAAATTACTATAATAAATGAAGAAGATATTATTATATTAATAAGTTTCACAATAAATAAATAATGGGAAGACAAATTTTCCCAAAAGGCCAAATAAGCTGGTAATCCTACAGGCCAAAAACTAGTCAACTTTCCATTTGATGCAATATAAGAACCTGTTAAAAAAAGTCTATGACCTGCTTCGATGTAAAATTTACTATCTGAAATAGGAATGGTGTGAACTGTTAGTAAAACTATTAACTGAATAAATATATTTAATAAAACTATAAAAATTAAAAACGATCTATTTATATTTATTTTGGCAAAGAATTTTTTTACAGAAGGATAAAACTTAATTAGCAGGATAGAAGCAGCCAAAACAAAAAATATTGGATATTCCAAATAAGAAAATATATTAGTATAGTAATGCCCATTAATAGGATCTGGCAAATCCCTGAAATGATTCAAAATCAAAGTTTTTAGATAAGATTCAAAGATAATTAGAAATATAATATTGGAAATCAAAATTAACCAAAGGACTTTTTCCTCTCTTGTTTTATAAAATATACTGGACACAAAAAAATTCGACAATTTAGCCAATCACTTATTTGAAAAATATTCTTTCATTACTAAAAAGAAGAATAGTGGTGTTCCAATAATATACCTTTTCCAGAGTCGTCCAGGCTCTGAAATCATTCTGAATATCCACTCTACTCCAATATTCCTAAAGCTTTTGGGAATTCTTTTAATCGTACCCAAATAGAATTCTAAAAAATTACCCACACAAATTATAGATTTCCCTTTTAATCTATTCGATAACCTAATTGAAAAAAACTCTTGTTTTGGAACGCCCATACCAACAATTATTACATCAGGATCCTTCGCACAAATATCAAGTAATAATTCCTCCTCCTCACTATCTGTAAAAAATCCATCCCTATACCCAATTAGATTTAGCTTCCTGTTGGAAGATGTTAATAAATCTTTAGAAAATTTTCCGCCGACTATATAAACCTTATAATTCCTCTCTATAAAATATTGAAGAAATTTTTCATTTAAATCAGTGGCATTAAATCTACTCCCCATGGGATACCGGAAAATCTTCATTACCAGAAATATTCCTATTCCATCAATGTAAGTTTTAAAGTTTTTATCAATAAGTAATTGATAAACCTTATTTGAAGAATAAATATTATAGCAATGCTGATTAAAGTAAGTTATCAAGCAATTGTTTAATAACCTGTCCCTATTATTTATTAATCTTAAGGTTTCTTCTTCTGAGGTTATTAGTTTATCAAATATCAAAGATTTATGCATCACTGGTTTTCACCATAAGCAATTAAATTAACCTATTCGCATAATATTAAGAATTATTGAATAACGAATTCTTAATTCTATCTAAAAGTCTCATAGGATTAAGCAAGATGCTTATAAATATATATACATATGATTTAACAGAAAATTCATTTAAATAATAGTACAATCCTTTTCTATAAAATTTCAAAGATAAAAAATCCAATTGAATAATCATTCTTTTAATTTTGTTCGGTTTCTCTGCAGTAGAATTCACTAAGTATAAAATTCTCGCTTCTTCATATTTTTTCATACTTTTCATTATTGTTTGACTTATAATGCTTTGATTTCTAATTCTTACCAGGTACAGATACTCAGGCAGATTTGCCAGTTTAAATTTTTGTCCAATGCGAAAAAATAAGTCATAATCTTCAGAGGGGAAATATTCCTGCCGATATAAACCTATAGAATCAATAATCTCTTTACGAAAAAGTACTGTGGGATGAATAATTGCGTATCGCCTCTTTAACATTGCAAATATAATTTCACTATGTAAGATTGGACAATAAATCGGGATTTCTTTGTTATTAGGTTTTTCTCCTATATATTTCCCTCTTGTCCCGATTAAGCCAATGTCATTATTTTTTTTAAGGAAATTTAATTGATATTCCAACCTATGAGGCAAGGAAATATCATCGGAATCCATTCTGGCTACAAATTCAGTCTCTACCATAGCCAGTCCATAATTTAGTATATTAACTAATCCGTGTACGGGAGGAGTAATTATTTTAATCTTTGGATGATTAACGCTAATTATATATTCAATGCTTTCATCAATTGAATGATCATTTAATAAGAAAATTTGCGTTTTACTAAGAATTGTCTGTTGTAATAGTGATTCTATCGCTTCTTTCAAGAAAGGCATTGAATTATGCACAGGCATTAGCACCGTGATTTCATTTAATTCCATTTTATTTCATTAACTTTTCAGAAGTATTAATTGTTGTAAATCGTCGTAGTACTTTAATCAGAAATTATTCATATTATGATCCAGTGAAATAATTCGAAGTTTTATTAATTTATTTGCAACCAATAAATAAATATTTATTTGAAGAGACTGATTCTACTTTAAATATCCAAATAAATAGTTTCCATTGTTTTAATGAAGGCTGATAATGTATATTTATTTCTTATTGCTTCAAAGCCATTCTTTCCCAGATTACTTTTTAACTCCTTATTCAGAATAAATTCTTCTATTACAGCAGCACCTTCATTTATAGAAGATTTGGGGAAAATTATGCCACATTTTTCTCCTTCAACAATTTCTTTTATCCCTCCAACATCAGTCGATGCGATAGGAACTCCATTTGCCATTGCTTCCCATAGAGATAAAGGAAGTCCTTCCCAATCAGAAGTAAATAAAAGTATATCAAAAAATTTTATGTACGCTTTAGCGCCAGGGATATAATCCATAAACTCAACATTCTTGCCCAGTCCAAGGGCTTGTATTTTCTTTTTCATATTATACAAATCCGGCCCATCGCCAAAATAAATAAAAAATGTTTTGGGAAATTTACTTACTACTGTTTTCGCAATATTTAACGAAATGTCTATCCTTTTTTGAATTTCAATTCTGGCTATTATACCCACAATGAAATATATCTCTTTGAGCTTCGTGAGATGATTAACAATATTAATATCGATTGTATCTCCCATATCAGGGTCAAATCCATTATAATAAACTCTAATTTCTGGAAATGATTTTGTTTCCCTAAGTAAATTTTCCTTATTTGCAAGAGACTCTGCAAGGGCCAGATTCACCGAGCCTAAAAGGACTGATAAACTGTGGAAAAATCTATAGGCTAGTTTTTCAAAATAGTTATTGTATAAATTATTTATAAATAATCCGTGGTAGTTAAATATCATTTTTTTTCTTAAAACAATATTCGCGATTGCACCAATAATATAAGGCTTTAAATAATGGGCCTGGATAATATCTATTTTGTAAAATTTAACAAATCTCAAAAATTGAATCAAACAGTTGATCGGGAACTTATTATCAATGGTAGGGATGACAATAACTTTAACTCCCAGAGCCTGTACTTCATTTTCAATCTTTTCATCACCCTGAAAGACTAGAAATTGTTCATACGTAGATTTGTCCAGATATTTAAATAGCATCATCAGGTGTGTATATACACCATCGCTTCTTCCGGTTATATGATTTGTAAAATGGCAAATTCTTATTTTTTTCATATACGAAAACTAAAAGTAATTTTTCTTTATTATTGGTGTAAATAATGCCAAAAATAAATTGTAAAGAGCAGCAAAAAAATATTTTAATTCAAATTTACCGGTATACTTAGTCCTTTCCCTTGTCAAGGTATTTAGAAAATTCACACAGCCCAAAATCCCTCTAAGATTTGAATTATATAGGGTTTTATTTCGCAAACGAAATACATAGAATGAATTTCTCATAGCAAATTTAGTTTTGCAGCTTTTTACATCCATTTCAACAAGTGGAAAAATTGAATTCCTTAATTGGTCATGAACTGCAATGCTGGAAAGTATTAAAAAACCTGACAAACCATTTCGTATCATTCTCATTGTATATTCCACATCATCTCCCCAAATAAATAGTTTCTTAAATGGATACCCTACTTCTTTAATAGCTTTTCTCGAAAATAATACTGATCCGAATGAAGAACTAATTACAGGAAGGTTATCCTTTTTTAAAATTGCGTTTAATATTTCCTCAAAATTTCTAATGAATGGAACATTTATATATGAGATATTTTTATTATTATCTAAAACCAAGCTAGATAAAAATCCTATCTTCTCAAGTCTAGCTTCTTCAGAATTTAAAAGTTTTTCAAGTGCATCCAAACTTGGAACAATATCCTGATCAAGGCACCATACCCAATCATAATTTTTATTATAAGCATATTTAATCCCTGTGTATTGCCCGCCGGAACTGCCACTATTTGGCTGCAAAATATGGTGTATATAATTTTGCCCACTCAGCCATTCTGTCGTCCCATCAGTGCTGGAATTGTTTACCACAATTATTTCATCTAATTGATGTGTCTGGGCTTTCACCGCTTGTAGACACAGTTTTAAATAATTTATGCCGTTGAATGTGACTATTATCGCTGCTACTTTCATTTTATACTTATTAATAATTAAAAATTTAAATTTTAGTCCTTAATAATTTTAAGGTCTTCGCAATTACTTGATCCATATTAAAATATTTATATTCGGCTAAACGTCCACAAAAAACAACATTTTTCAAAGGTTTAATTAACGACTCATATTTTCGGTAAAGCTTATGGTTATTCTCTGAAGGAATTGGATAAAAGGATTCTCCCTCCGCTAGCAAATATTCCTTTGAAATTGTAGTCGAATTAGAAATTTGTTTTGTCATTTTTTTATACTCTACAACTCTTGTAAATTCAATACCCGGATCCACATAGTTAACCTGCGCAACAGGTTGAAAATCAGCTAAATCATAATTCTCAAATTCAAACCTAATTGAGCGATAAGGCAGTTTCCCGTATTGATAATCAAAAAAATAATCAATCGGACCAGTATAAATTAATTTGTTAAAAAGAACATCATTAATGATTGTTTTATAATCAATATTTAATATAATCTCTATATTTTTATTTGAGAGCATTCTTTCGAACATTTTAGTGTAGCCTTCTTTGGGCATAAATTGATATTTATCAGTAAAATATCGGCAGTCATCATTTGTCCTAACCGGAATTCTACCACAAACAGTGGGTGATAAATCTTTTGGCTCTAGATTCCACTGTTTCCTTGTAAAATTTTTGAAGAACTTCTCAAAAAGATCAATACCAACCTGGTTTACTATTATATCTTCTGAATTTCTTATTGGGGCTCTTCTTTCTCTTACAGAATTATAAAAGTTTTTAACTTCTTCTTCTGTTTTCAAATTCAGATTGTAAAGTTTATTAAGAGTATCCCTGTTTATAGGAATAGGATAAAATTTCTTATCTAATTTTGCAAGGACTCTGTGTTCATATCGTCTCCATTCAGTGAATTGCGACAAATAATCAAATACTTCTTTGCTGTTAGTATGGAAAATATGTGGACCGTATTTATGAATAAGAATTCCATTCTCGTCAAATTCATCATAGGCGTTGCCTCCTATGTGTCCCCTTTTCTCCACTAATAATATTTTCTTATTTTG
>CAYPYM010000238.1:0-5564 GCA_964414435.1 uncultured Ignavibacteriales bacterium
GATTATCGGAATTAAACACTCCCGAACTCCCGAGCGTCCTTCTGACAGCAGCCATCCAATCACTGTCGGGAGCACGTCTATAAGGAGTGATGCGGAACATATGAATATACTCATTCGCCGGCTCGGGTTGGCACTCGCCGTCCTCTGCCTGTCCGCGGTGGCGGCGTTCGCACAAAACCCCACCGGGCCGGTCCCTGGGAAATTTGTCGTCAAGCTGGCGCCCGGTGTCTCGCCGGCCGATCTGTCTCAGGCGCTCGGTCGTGAGGACCGAATCGTGAAAGCCTTTCCGGCGCCCGTTCGAGCCGGGCTGACGGGGGGAGAAGGCTTCGAGCGCGACTATATATATACGACCGACCGGCAGGGATTGTCGGCCGCCGATGTGGCTACGATGTTCGGCCGCGACCGGGTCGAATGGGTCGAACCGGATTACTTCGTGGAGCTCTACGACTACCCGCAGGACTCGCTCTTTCCCGACCAGTGGTATCTCGTCAACGACGGCCAGCAGTACCTCGGTATCGACCGCATCTATGGCTGGTACAACGACGAGTTGATAATGAAGTCCGGCACGGCGGGCAAGGACATCAATGTCCGCGGCGAGTACGAAACTCCCCCGGCCGGGACGACGGCGGTCGTGGTGGCCATTGTCGATACCGGGGTCGACACCGATCACCCCGAACTGCAGGGACGGATCTGGCGCAACACCGGCGAGATCCCGTACAACAACATCGACGACGATCACAACGGCTTCGTCGATGACACGATCGGCTGGGACATGTCCGGCGATTCGATCAACTATTTCAACCCGCAGGGCGATCCGGACCCGAGCGACGGCAACGGCCACGGCACTCATTGCGCGGGTATCGTCGCCGCCAACGCCGATAGCCACGGGACCGTCGGCATCGCGCCGTTTGCGACGATCATGCCGGTCAAGATGCTGCCGAACGGCACGACCACGATCGGGGCGGCATCGATCGTCTATGCCGTCAACAACGGCGCCCGGGTTATCAATGTCAGTTGGGGAACCCCGTTCGAGTCACAGATTCTGCGCGAGGCCCTCAATTTCGCCCGCCACAACGGCGTCCTTATGTGCATCGCCGCCGGCAACACCGGCGATAACCAGCGGCTGTACCCGGCCGGTTTTGATCTCGACTCCACCATTGTCGTCGGCGCCGGCAACTCCGACGGCTTCATGACCGATTTTTCGACCTACGGTGCTCCTATCGATATAATCGCTCCCGGCCTCGATATCCTCTCGCTCCGCGCCCACGGCACCGACATGTACGGCGAGTATCCGTCCAACGAACCGGGCGTCCGCATTATCGACAGCCTCTACTATCTCTCCGACGGCACCTCGATGGCGGCGCCGATGGTCTGCGGGGCGGCGGCCGTGCTTCTGGCGTTCCGTCCCGATCTCAACCTCGGCGAATTACAGGACGCCCTGCTTCACGGGGCGACCGATCTGGTCGATCCGCTCGATCGCGGCGACACCCTGATCGGCCCCGATACCCTGTCGGGCTGGGGCTATCTGAACATCGGCGGGGCCCTCTCCCAGATCCAGCACGGCGGTCTGTATATCACATCGCCGCAGCATCGGGGACGGTACACCGGCGATATCGAGATTCGCGCCGCGGCGGTCGGCGGCTACACCGGGAGCTGGCAGCTCGAGTATGCCACCGGCGCGGTTGCCGGCGGCTGGCAGCTGCTCGCAACGGGCGATTCGGTGCCGGCCGACTCGCTGCTGTACACGTTCACCGACCCGACGCTCGATGATTACGTCAGTTTCCGCGTCACCGACGAGTTCGGTCAGAGTTCCGTGGTCACCGTGCGCTATGTCAGGGAGAATGTGCTCGAGATGACATCGCCCGTATCCGGGTCGGATATCGAATACGCTATCCCGATCGTCGGATCATCGTTCGGCCCCGACTACGATTCCGTGGCCGTCTATTACCGTCACCTCGGTCAGGATTCGGTCTATCTGATGTCCTCGACCGGTGAGTATTTCGATTCGCTCTTCTACCACTGGTCGGTCTCCGGAGCCGATACCGGCCTGTTCCAGGTGCTGCTCTACGGATACTTCGACGGCGCCACACAGCTCGACTCGGCGACGGTGCACGTTGTCTCCAGCTTCGCCCAGGGCTGGCCGCAGTCGATCCCCGGGCGCGCCGGCATAACCGCGATCACCTGCGATCTCAACCACGACGGAGTCAAAGAAATCGCCGCCGCCACAACCGCCGGGCTGGTCGTGTTTGAGGGGAACACGGGACAGCTTCTGCCGGGTTTCCCGGTGCTGGCGAATGAGGACTGCAGTTGTGTCCCCGCCGTATATGATCTCGATCACGACGGGTACGACGACATCATCGTGACCGACTCCACCGGTATCCACGCCTTCAAATATGACGGGAGTTATGTCGACGGCTGGCCGCAGGCCTGCCTGACCGGCCTGATCCCCTATGACTACGGCTACCCGATTCCGACCGTGCTCGAACTCCGCCAGAACAGCGAACCGGGCGCGGTGCCCGATTCGGCGGTCGTCATCATCAACAAGCTCGGTCAGGTGCTCGCCTACCGTTTCAACGGCGACCGGTATTTTTATTCGCGCGAAATGTTCGGTCAGTTCGATGCCCGCATTTCCTACTCGTTCGGGCTCGGCGGCGGCACCTCGCCGTTTGTCAGCAGCGCCGATCTTAACAACGACGGCCTGATGGAGGTGATCGGCACGTTCACATCGCCCCCGCCCTACACCGGACTCGGCCTCTGGAACGGATCCAACGGTCAGCCGGCATTCGGCAACCCGGCCCCGACCGTCATCCCGATGCGCCAGGCGACCGGTGCGGCGCTGGCCGATGTCGACCTTGACGGTATCCCGGAGATCATCGCGACCGGGATCGACACCACCGGCAAGCAGCGGATCTGGGTTATGACACAGGGGCAGACCCAGCTGGCGAGCTGGGAGGTGCCGATTCCGTCCGACTGGAAGGGGTGGCTGGCCTCATACCCGATCGAGGCCGATCTCGATCGGGACAGTATCCCCGAGATTCTTATCACATTCTTCGAATACGACCGCAGCCTCCTGATCATCTACCGCGCCGACGGCACTGCGTATCTCGATCGCCCCGAACTTCCCTACGGCGCTGCGATCTACGACAACACGGTTGCGTTCGGTACGCCGGCGGTGGCCGATCTCACCGGCGACGCGTTTCCCGAAATCATCTTCCGGGCCGGTCATCTGTTGCCGGCTACCGGGCCGGAACTGCTGTACATCCTGAACAACCAGGCCGAGCCGGTGGCCGGCTGGCCCAAGGCGACCCCCGCCCGGGAGAGCATGGTTGCCTCGGCCCGTTATGCGCCGCTGGTCGACGATATCGACAACGACGGCAAGGTCGAGCTGGTGCTGGTCAGCGAGGGCATCTCGATTCTCGCGTGGGATTTCCCGGCGTCATATCGCGACGGCGCCAACCGGTTCCGTTTCCTGATGGATAACCGCAACAGCAGCACGCTGCCGCCGGTCGCACCCCCGCCCGCGCCGGGGAGTGATGATACCTTTGCCACGCCGCAGCAGATCGAACTGGGTCAGAATTATCCGAACCCGTTCAACCCCGAAACAAACATCGCCTTCACGCTGCCTTCCCCCGGGCGGGTGAAGATCGAAATATTCAACATCCTCGGTCAGTCGGTGATGACCCTGCTTGACAAGCCGATGGAAGCCGGCGACCACACCGTTGAGTTCGACGGCGCCGGGCTGGCCAACGGCGTGTATTTCTACCGTCTGACCACCGATGGCGCCGTGATATCGAAGAAGATGCTGCTCGTAAAATGAAACGATCCGCCGCCGCATTCATTCTGATCGCTCTGTGTGCCGTTTCCGCGTTTGCCGGAATCACCGACGGCCCGGTGGCTACCCTGTTGTTCAACCGGGTGGAGCAGGTGGCGGTGTACCATGACTATGCCATCGGCCTGGCCGACCACGCCTTTTCCGTCAGCCGGTGGGATGATTCCCTGGTCGCGTATCTCCCGCAGCAGGTGGTCAGAAACGACCTGATCCCGGTGTCGTTCAAGCAGTACGATTCTCTGTTGCTGGTGGCGACGGTCGACAATCGCATCGCCGCCTTCGACCTCAGCCGGCTTCCCGATCTCCATCCGCTGTGGATCGCCAACCCCGGAATCGCCTTTGCCGATTTTGCGTTCGACGGCGACAATCTTTATTGTTCGGCCTGGTTCGACGGTCTCTGGCGGTTCACGGTCGCTCCCGACGGAGCCACCGCATTCGCCGACTCCAGCATGACCGGCATTCTCATGACCGAGCTTGAGATTCGGGGCGATCGGCTCTACGCGCTCGATCAGTACAACGGCATCATGCGCTACGATCTCAGCGCCCCCGGGTTCGGCAGCTTCATCGACTATCTCTACTCCGACCGGGAGATCGCGTCGTTCGTGCTCGACGATACCATCGCGATCATGTCGGCCCGGGGCGGGGGGCTGGTGTACGGCCGGTTCAACCCGGCGGGCGCCTCTGTCACCGGTTTGCTCGACAGCATCGCCCAGCCGCAGCAGATCTTGGTCACCGACAGCCTGATCGTCCTCGTCACGCCGCGCCTGATAACGACCGTACGCCGCGCCGACAACACGGTCGATCAGTCGGAGATCGTGCCGGGCGTCCAGCCTAACGGACAGATCGTAACCGCTGAGGGGAAAGAGCAACTGCTGATGCCGGCGATCGACGGCGGTCTGATGCTGTTCGATCTCAACGATCTCTACAAGCGCCGTCCCGGGCTGTATCGCTCCGGACCGATTCGCGCTCTCACTATGGCCGGCGGACACCTGTTCACCGGCGGCGGCAGCAACCCGATCGATGTCTATGACTTCGACAGCGTCGCCACGCCCCGGCTGGCCTACACGATGTATCCCAGCCTGACCAACGTACAGGACATCGTCGTCACCGGGGACACGCTGTTGTCATACTATGCGGGCCTGAACAAGGTCGCGTTTATCCTCGACGCTTTCCGCCCCGACTCGTTCTATCTCGAGCGCTCGTTCCACCTGCAGGACACGCTGGCGCACGACCTGATGTTCCTTCCCAACAAGATCGATACCTCGCGCGTGATCGTGGCGGTCGGCGAATCCAGCCTGCAGCCGTACGCCATCTCCGACTCCGGCCTGGTCACCCCGGTGCCTTCGTGGCGGCTTCAGTCCGGTATAACAGCCGTGACCATCGATGACACCCTGCTCTTCGCGGCGACGCTCAAGCGCCAGCTCTGGGTGTACAGTATCACGTCGAGTCTTGGCGTCATCTCGCAAGCCACCCTTGATCTGGCCGGGATTGCCCGGGTGGTCACCACGGTCAACGGCTATCTGCTGCTGTTTGTCAATAACACGATGACGAGCTATCTCGTCACCGACAACCTTGACCTGGAGTTCCAGCGCTCCGATGTCCTGCCGCTCTCGGTGGTCGATATCGCCTATGCCAACGGCAAGATGTATGCAGTCGGTCCCGGAGGGATCGAGATAGTCGATCTCGACAACGGCGTCCCGGAGCCGCTCGAGTTCGGCGGCGACGGCGGCAGTCG
>CAYPYM010000239.1:0-5550 GCA_964414435.1 uncultured Ignavibacteriales bacterium
ATCGCCCGCCAGATCCCGAACGGCATATACAGCGCCGTCCCCGAGGCCAGCGCATAGGCGGTCACCCGAATCGCCCCGTATTTTCGCACCAGCGGTTTCCCGAAAATCGTGTAGTACGCCCACGCGATCACAGCCCCGACAATGATCAGGTCGCCGATCAGATACTCGGTGCCGATATGAATCGTCCCCGAGAACATGATCACCGCTACGCCGATAATACCGACCGCCACCCCGATCGCCCGTCGCGGCACGAACTTTTCGTGCAGGTGTATCAGCGCGAGGATGAATATCCAGATCGGCGTCGTCGCAAACAGCAGCGCCCCGTGCCCCGCTCCGGTCAGGCTCTGACCGAACAGGTAGGCGACTTGATTGAACGGAATAATGAGAAAGCCCAGCCCCGCGATCTTCCAGTAATCCTCGCGTGCCACCGGCGTTCGCCGGTCTCGCCGGAACCGGACAATCGCGAGCAGGACGATCGACGAAAGCACGAACCGATAGAAGGCGAAGGTAAATGGCTCGATCTGCGCCAGCCCATACTTCGCGATAGGAAAGGTCAGCCCCCCGAGGATCTGCTGAAACGTCAGCACCCCCAGTACGAACGTCGTGCTGTGGGGCGTCGGTTCGCCCTCTGCGCGCACCCCCGGATCCGGGACAGGCGGCTCGTCGCTCACCGGTCAGCCCCTTTTTGTATGCGGCTCACCTATAGCAGCCCCTTATGGGCGCCGCCGTCGACCGGTATCGACGCACCGGTGATATAGGCCGCCCGGTCACTCGCCAGGAAGGCGATCAGCGCCGCCAGTTCTTCCGGCTGCCCGACTCGCCCGCTCGGCGTACCGGCCCCGAACGCGGTCATCTCTTCCTCCGGCGTCCGGCCCGACCCCTCCGCCCGTTTCCGGGCGAGATCCCACAGCCGTTCGGTCGCGGTATAGCCGGGGCAGACGGTGTTGGCGGTGATGCCATACTTGGCGTGCGTGTTCGAGATCGTCTTGCAGAACCCGGTCACCCCCGCTCGATAGGTATTGGAGAGGATGAGATCGTCGACCGGCTGAAGCACCGCGATCGACGTGATATAGATCAGCCGCCCCCACTTGCGGGACATCATACCCGGCAGCACCTCGCGCGTCAGAGTGATCGCCGATTGCAGCACCAGGTCACCCGCCTTGCGCCAGTCCTCGGCCGAATGCGATTCGAACGGTCCCGGCGGCGGACCACCGCAATTGGACACGAGTATATCGACCTCGCCGACGGCGGCGATCAGCCGTTTGATGTCCTCGGCCTGTCGGATATCGCCGGCCACAAACCGCGGCGTGTTGCCGCATTTGGCCCGGACCGCGGCCGACGCTTTCTCGAGCCGTTCGGCGCTGCGGCTGTTGATCGTCACCGCCGCACCCTCGGCCGCCAGCGCCGTCGCGGTCGCCAGCCCCAGTCCGGAAGAGGCGCCGATCACCAGCGCCCTCTTCCCTTTGAGTCCGAATTCCATCGCTTACTGCTTCGCCGCCGCCAGTTCGAAAGGCAGGATCGCCGCGGTGCGGCAGCCGCGTTCGAAATCAATCACGCGGAAATGCTCATTCGGCGAATGAGTGTTATCGTCGTTCTGGCCGAACCCGATCAGCAGCGTATCCAGTCCGAGGATTGCCTTGAAATCGCCGACCACCGGGATCGAGCCGCCCTCGCGCATGAACACCGGGGCGGTGCCGAATCCGGCCTTGATCGCCCGGGCGCTCGCCTCGAGCCACGGACCATCGGTGGGCACGACCACGCCCTTCGCGCCGCCCCACTTGTCGACCTTCACCTTCACCGATTTCGGCGCGATCTTCTGGAGATACTTCTCGACCTTGTTGCAGATATCGTTCGGGTCCTGGTTCGGGACCAGGCGGCAGGTAATCTTGCACGACGCATACGACGGGATAATCGTCTTGGCGCCCTCGCCCTGATACCCGCCCTTGATACCGTTGACATCGCAGGTGGGCCGGCCCCAGGTACGCTCGTAAGTGTTGTAGCCCTTCTCGCCCTGAAGGCCGGGCACGCCGAGCATTTTCATGTAGTCGGCCTGCTTGAACGGCAGCTTCTTGAACTGCGCCCGCTCCCATTTCGAGAGCGCTTTGACATCCTTGTAAAATCCGGGGACCGTGATGTGCCCGGTCTTGTCGTGAAGCTGCGCCACGAGGCTGCAGAGGATGTTCACCGGGTTGGCGATCGCGCCGCCGAACGAGCCGGAATGCACGTCGCGATTCGGCCCGTAGACAAACACTTCCATCGCGGCAATCCCGCGAAGGCCGTAGGTCACGGCGGGCAGCTTGTGAGAGAACTGGCTGGTGTCGGAGACGACCACGATATCGGCCTTAAGCATCTTCTTGTTCTTGCGGAGCCACTTCGGGAGATTTGCCGAGTGAACCTCCTCCTCGCCTTCGATCAGCATTTTCACATTGACCGGCAGCGTGCCGTCGGCCTTGAGTATCGCCTCAAGCCCCTTGATTTGGGCAAACGTCTGCCCTTTGTCGTCGGTAGCGCCGCGGGCGTAGATCGCCCCCGCCCTGATCTGCGGCGTGAACGGCGGCGTCTTCCACAGCTCGAGCGGCTCCGGCGGCTGGACATCGTAATGGCCGTAGTAAAGCACGGTCGGGAGGGACTTGTCGATGAAGTATTCGGCGAAGACCAACGGGTGACCGCCGGTGGGATAGACTTTGGCGTTGAATCCGATCTTATTCAGATGGTCGGTAATCCATCCGGCACAGTTGTGAAGGTCCTGCTTGTGCTCCGATTTGGCCGAGACCGAAGGGAAACTCAGCAGCTCGAACAACTCCTTCATTCGCTGCTTCTCGGTCTTCTTGAGATACTGTAATGCGGTCATGCAACTGTCTCCTTCAGTGTAGCCCGATTCAGTTTCCGGGAATATAGACAACGCCGGGCGGCGTGTAAAGCAGACCTTTTGTGCCGCCGGGATCGTCCTGCGGGTTGACGGCGGCGACCGGGCGGTCTATATTGGATCAGACAAAACAGGGCACTCCCCGGTGAGGACAGGCATGCACAGAAGATATCTGACAATCCTGCTGACCATAGCCGCCCTGACCATGGCGGCATGCGGCGAAAAAACCACCAATTCGAATTACACTCCCCCCTTGATGACTGTCACGGTGCTCGATTCGATGGGCGTGCCCGTCCCCGGCCTGAGCGTGGGCAGCATCAACCACTCCGACTATATCACCCGTCCGCTACCACCGCCGACAGCGCTGCCGGCGACCGAGATCAACTTCAGCCTCCCCGAGGCCACGGTGATCACGCTGGCCGTTTACAACTACTACAACGAACTGATCAAGACCCTCGTCGACAACCAGGAGTATCCGGCCGGTTCGCACTCTTTCCCGTGGGACACGAGCGATCTGCCCGGCGGCTATTACTGCTATCGCCTCACCACGCCCGACACCTCCATGACTCACTGGGTCGTGCTTGACCGAGGCTGGGATCCGGGGTCGACCATCCTCGGCGAAACCAATGCCGAAGGGAAGTTCCCGACCTCCGACACGCTGCTGTTTCCCTGCCTGCTCGGCGACCCGCCGACAGTCGATATTCGCGATGATGTGGGGAATCTCCTCGGCACCACCAATGACTTCTACAGCGACACCGTCACCTTCCACCTCAGCGACCCGGCCGCGCCCGGCGTCTTCTACTTTTATGACCGGGCGCTGCAGACGGCACCGAACGAGATCACGTTGATCTGGGAACCCTGAGTGGCGGTTGTCCGGCACCCTTCGATTCCGCTCCGGGTGACGTTCGGGGGCAGTGTGTGGGTACGAATTCCAGCGGCTGAGGATCTCAAATGAAAAAGGCCCGGCGGGCGCCGGGCCTGAATTTTACCGGTGGGTCTTGAACCACTCCGCCGGGTCCTCGGCGAAGTTCAGACACGACCGCAAGAGCCGCGCGTGCATCGTCTCCTCGTCGATCAGCCAGCGGTAGAACCGCTTGATCCGCGGATCGGTCGCCTCGTTCATCTTCTCTTCGTAAAATTCCTCCGCCCCGTTCTCGAACTTGATCGCGAACTTGTACGCCTCGACATCGGAAACCGACGGCGCGATCTGGTCCTTCAGCTCGACCAGCCGGGCGTTGAACGCCGCCAGCTTGGCCTCGGCGTCGGAATCCTCGATATACGGCACATCCTGACCGTCGGATAACTCCAGCGACTGGTAGACCTTCTCGATCTTGTCGATATGCTTGACTTCCTCATTGGCGAGAAACTCGAACGTCTGCCGCACGAGCTGACTTTCGGCCCTGGCGGCTACGTCCTCGAAAAACGCCTTCCCCTCCTGTTCCAGTCGCAGGGCGATCCGGAACGGCTCGAGGATGTCGTCGGATTCTTGTGTATCACTCATAGGAGTCTAAGATATGGCCATTCGGCAATCGACGCAACTTTCAAGGATATACGGGCTCAATAGTCTTTGCGCTTGAAGATGTAAGCGGTGGCCCCGATCAGGACAACCGCAAAGAGCATCGTCGTCCAGAGCGGCATCCACGACTCAACCGGTTTCCCGTCGGCAAGCGCGCTACCGATTCCGGCCATCTCGCTCGTCTTGGGCAGCACGTAGTACAGGGCGTCGACCGTGCGAATGATGAACTTCGAGTCCGTCATGACCTCGAGCGCCGCCCGCTTGGGCAGCAGTCCCTGGATGATCCACAGCAGGAACGCCGTTACGATACCCATCGCGGTCGAATTGGAGAAAATCCCGGCAAACACGATAACCGAAAGCCAGAGCAAAAGCGCCAGGAGGTTGAATACGAACAGCCAGAACGCCTTCGGAACGGCCGCACCGAAACTCACGTAGAACATCCCCCACGTGATCAGACCGCAGAGCACGATCACTCCGCCGTAGACGATCCAGATGCTGAGAATCTTGTTCAGCAGCAGCGACGCCCGCGAGAGCGGCTTGGAGAGGTAAAACTCCGCCCGGCCGCGGACCAGCATCCCGGGAATCAGCCCGGCCGTTACAAACACGGTGATGAAGACCAGCAGCGACAGCAGCGTCTCGAGTCCGCCGAGCGTGACCGAATCACCGACATCAGAAAGCGCCGTGGTGGCGCCCCGGCCGCCCGGACCGACCTGATCGATCTTCACCGAACCCAACCCCATGACAATGAGAACCGCGATCACCGTAATTACGGCGTAGATCCAGATCGACTTCCGGTCGATCATCTCCTGGGCGCAGTCACGCGTTATGCCTTTCATATGCGGGCCTCCTGCGACGGCGGCTCGGGGGTCGTGATCGTCTCGATAAACGACTGCTCGAGCGTGATCTTCATCGGGCGGATACTCCGGATCGACACTTTCTGCATGCGCAGCTCGTCGATAATGACATTGATATTTTCTTCCTTGTCGAGTTCGACAATCATCCCGCGCGAGGACAGCTTGATCATCTTACCGACCGCCTCCGGGATCTGTATCAGGCGGTTGCCGATATCGGCCTCGATTTCGTACTGGCTCCGGCGGCTCGTGAGATCCTCGACCGTGCTGACCTTGACCAGCCGCCCCCGATTGAGAATGGCCACCCGGTCGGCGAC
>CAYPYM010000240.1:0-5525 GCA_964414435.1 uncultured Ignavibacteriales bacterium
CTGTTCCACCAAACGGAGGGAGGTATCCCCCAGATGTTCAGATTCGTTGTGCTCGCTGCGTTGATGTTGGCCACATCGTCACAGGCGATCGTGATTCGTCACGATCGCGATGACTCCCTGTACCGGGAACTGGCAACGCACTATCCCATGGTCTGCCGCGTGAACGATGGCATGGGCGTACTGGTTGACAGCGAGTGGGTGCTCACCGCCGCCCACGTCGCCATGGGTCTGACTCCCGAAAAATCCACCATCCGATTCGGCAACCGTGATATCGTCGTTTCGCAGGTCATGACTCACCCGGATTTCGGTATCAAGGGTAAACATCGCGATATCGCGCTGCTGCGCCTGGCCGAGCCAGTCACCGATATACCGGTCGCACATCTGTATCGTGACAGTGATGAAGCGGGGATGCAGACAGTGTTTGTGGGCGACGGCCGCACCGGCACCGGCCTGACCGGACCGACCGACACCGCGCGGGTGATGCGCGCTGCGTACAATACGGTCCGGTCGGTGGAGCCGGGCTGGCTCGTGTACCGATTCGACGCGCCCCCGCGCGGCGACAGTCTCGAGGGAATCAGCGGACCGGGCGACAGCGGCGGACCGGCGCTGTATCGTCGACACGACAGCCTCTACGTGATCGGGGTGAGCGCCTATAACGTCGGCGATCCGCAGTGCGTGTACGGCACGTACGAGCATTACTGCCGGGTGTCCGATGAACTGGAGTGGCTCGATGGCGTCATGACGGGGCGCATTGCCGCCGATACAAAACCGAAGGTGATGCGATTCGGCCAGAACGCTGCGGGCGAAAAGACGGTGACGCAGGAAAAACTCACCGAGGTTGACATTCCGGAGTCCGATGACACCCGGCTGGTCGATGTGCTCGGGAAATTGGTGGCATCGATCGAGAGAAAGTCGCAGGACGACTACCTTGCGCTTTTCGCTCCGTCACTTATCGAGAAGCGGCGACAACAGGGTGATCCGCTGGAGGGGATGTTCACGTTCATGGTGCAGGCGTGCGCGAAGCGCGGGCCGATTGTGGCGTTTCACCGGCTTTCAGGCAGGGGTTTGAAAATTGCCGAGTCCCCGTTTCCGATGCGTTCGGTGGTCTTCCATCTCAAAGACGGCACGCCGGGGTATTTCGGTATCGCCCTCGACGATTCCGGCTTGATCGATCACCTGTCCGTGTTCGTTCAGCAGAATATCTGCCCGGACGGCAAAGACTGCACGAAGTCGGTACCGCTTGACCGTCTGACGCGATGAGGCCTCCCTCTTGACCGTGCAAGCGCGTTTGGTACGCGCCTGCACGGATTCGGGATTCAATTCGGGATCGGGTTGTCTCAATGGTTGTTGGGCTGCATACCGCCCGCGGCCGGGCTGACGACATCACAGATGAAATAGAAGTGTGCGTTGATCTCGTTGGCGACCGGTATGCCGTCGACCATAGTCGAGGTCAGGGCATCAACTTCGGCCTCCGACTTGACCGGCAGCATCTCTTTCAGGGTCTCGTTGACCTTGGTGTTGTGGGCCGCATCGCTCGTGTAATTCGGCATGATCAGGTAGACGCCCCACAGGGCGTTGTAGTTCTTCCCGGTCGGATCCGACGGCCGCGAGTCGAGCACATGGTCGTGGAAGTCATCCGGCGTGATGCCGTTGTGCTGGTGGTCGCACGGGTCGCATTGCGGATCCGACGGCCAGTAGTCGGTCAATTCCTGTCCGGTGGCGGGATCGAAGGGATATACCACCTCATAGAACTCGGCCTGGGCGTGACCGGTCGGGTTTTGCGGTACCTCGATCGCGTTGATCATCACGGTCGTGTCGTTAACATAGGCCCACTCATATCCGGGCGGCCCGCCGACCGTCGCTTTGCCCATCGACATCTGGGCGTCGTTGATGGACTGGGTCGGAGCCGTCGCGTTCTGCGAACACGACGTAATGAATGCGGCGGCGAGGAGCAGCGAAGCAAAGGCGATGGCCATGAGAGTCTTTGAGTGTCTCATAGATCCTCCGTAAATAGGGTTTCCTGGTTCTCTCATACCTGCAAGATCCTTAGCCTTTCTTGCCTGTCACCCTATGCCTGTTCTCTGTCGATCGTGGATGGGCCGTCACGATCATGACCGTTCTCGAGATCGGCTGCGGTAGGATTGTCGACGGTTATCCGGCGTGGATCGCCGGAATCCCTGCGGTGGTACTGTGGAAGGTAAGGGCACTCACACCCGGGGAGAATCTCCGGATGCGGCTGCGTAGGTCGAAGTGCGCGCCGCCAGAAGGCCGCTGTCGTTTCGAAATCAGTCCTGTCCGGTTGCTGCGGCAACTCCCTGCTTTTCCCCGCCGGGATCGGCCGGAGCGTGATGTGCCAAATTATACGGATATCGGACCCATTCAGTTGAAAATAGGTCCCGATTTTTTGCCTCACGCGGCAACAATCTTCTCGCCGCCGTGCGAGAATCGCCGGCGGTGTCGAAAAGACGGTCCCCGGGAGAGCCCGGCGGGAGCCGTGCCGTATGAAGAAGCGGCCGTCGCCGGCATCCGGGTGGCGGAAGCGAATCTAGGCGTTTCCGCTCGAATGCAATTCGAGCATTTGGTCGACCTTGTCTTTCTCGAACGTGCTGAGGCGCACCACCTTGGTGTTGGCCCGGTAGGCCCGCGGCACCAACAGCAGCGCCTCTTCCTTGCTGGGCATCTCAACGATGATGCGCGCCGAGTGGTCGCCGTCGAGACAGCCGTACTCGGCGTTGGTGAGGAAATGGGAGCCGGTCTCCATAAGCACCTTGATAGCCTTGAGGCAGGCGACCTTCTCGGCCTCATGAGGCACCTCGATATAAAAGCGCGGCATAATCAGATTCTCCGTTTGAGGAAGTTACGCGCCGGGCGCGATTTGCTGTGACCCTACTGGGTGATACGGAAATACCTGACGGATATTTACTCAAAATGTGCGTAGTTGGCGAAGAATTCACGTATTGAGTATGAAAGGTTGACCCATCTCGTCCATTTGACGGGCCGGATCCGGCGGGATTCGGCATTTCGAATGGAGACAGACACAACCGAGAAATCACAGTGAGTGGCGCCGGCCGACCAGCCTCGCCGTCGACTTCCGCTTCAGCGGACACGCGGCCGATTCACGCGGCGACCGAAATGTACACGTTATGGTGCAGGGTTACACCCCATTGCGGGTTCGCAGTCGCCGCTGTTCTCACTCACGAAACCGATCTATATTGGAGTTAATCCACAAGGACAATGCAGGGCTCCCCTATGTCAAATCGCGGACAAATCCTGATGATCAGCCAGGACGAGCGAAGCACCGGCTCGCTCACCAACCTGCTGGTCGACAACGGTTATTCGGTCAAATGGAACGCGGGCGACGCGGAAGCGGTGAACGCTCTCGACGGTTCGGAATTCAACCTTATCATGCTCGATGTCGGTCTCGCCCACGCCGATCCGTTTTCGCTGTACGAGGAATTCAAACAGAGCAAGCAGTTCCGCTATGTCCCGGTTATCTTCATGACTTCGCTCGGCGACGCCGAGACGCGGGTGAAAAGCATCGAACTCGGCGACGACTTTGTCACCCAGCCGTTTGACTCGCGGGAAGTTCTCGCCCGCGTGGAACGACAGGTGACGGTTTCGAAGGTCAGAACGGCGCTCCGGGAATCGGAGGCGAAATTCCGGTCGGTGATGGAGTCCGCTATCGACGCGATCGTCTCGGCCGATGCCGGGGGTCGGATCCGGGCCTGGAACAGCGCCGCCACCGCCCTCTTCCACTACACCGAAGACGAAGTGATCGGGCAGCCGATCGAGTTGATTATTCCGGAACGATTCCGCAGTGCCCACGCCGAGGGAATCAAACGGGTTGCCTCGGGCGGCCAGAGCCGGGTGATCGGCAAGACGGTCGAGCTGGCCGCGATCCGCAAGAACGGTTCGGAATTCCCGGTCGAGCTGTCGCTGGCGACCTGGTTCCTCGACGACGAGCGCTACTTCACCGGGATCATCCGCGATATCAGCGAACGCAAGCAAGCCGAGCAGAAGTTCCGCTCGGTGACCGAATCGGCGATCGACGCCATCATCTCGGCCGATCACACCGGCACGATCGTCAGCTGGAACTACGCCGCCACCCAGATTCTCGGTTACACCGCCGAGGAAGCGATCGGGCAGAAGCTCGAGTTGATCATCCCCGAGCGTTTTCACACACCACACCGCGAGGGCATGAAGCGGGTCACCGAAGGGGGGGAGAGCCGGGTGATCGGCAGCACCGTGGAGCTGGCCGCCCGCACCAAGAGCGGCGAGGAAGTGCCGATCGAACTTTCGCTGGCCACCTGGACGGTCCGCGATGACCGCTACTACACCGGGATCATTCGCGATATTCGCGAACGAAAGCAGGCCGAAGAGGCTCTCCGGCTCAGCGAGCAGGCGCTGCGCGAAAGCTCGATGGAACTGAAGAAGAAGAACCGGAAGCTCGAAGAAACGCTCCGGCAGCTTCAGGACATGCAGCATCAGTTGATTCTGCAGGAGAAAATGGCTTCGCTCGGTAAGCTCAGCGCCGGCATGGCGCATGAGCTCAACAACCCTGCCTCGGCCGCCCAGCGGAGCGCCGCCCGGCTTCAGCAAGTGTTCGGCCACTGGCAGGAGACGCTCTGGAAGTTGAATGAACTGAATCTCGATGAGAGCAAACTGAAAGAAGTCAGATCTCTGGAGAGCCGGGCCGGTGAACGGGTCAGGCAGTCGGTCGAGATCGATGCCCTCACCCGCAGCGATCGCGAGTCGGAGATCGAACGGTGGCTGAAGACAAAGGAGATCGACAAGCCCTGGGACCTGGCCTCATCACTGGTTGATCTCGGCTACGACACCGGGTCCCTTGACGATCTCTCGGGCCGTTTCACCCCCGAGCAGCTCGCCGTGGTGATTCACTGGCTCTGCCACCTGTACGCCGTCTACAGCCTTCTCACCGAAATCAACCTCGGGACGGTGCGGATCGCCGGAATCATCAACGCCCTCAAATCCTACACGTATATGGATCAGGCGCCGGTTCAGACCGTCGACATCCACGAAGGTCTCAACAACACTCTCATCATTCTTCACAGCAAACTCAGCGACGGGGTCAAGGTGACTCGTGAATTCGACAAGGAGCTGCCGCTGATTCAAGCGTACGGCAGCGAACTCAATCAGGTCTGGACCAACCTGATCGACAACGCTATCGACGCCATGGGCGGCAAAGGGCAATTGGCCCTGCGAACCCGCTGCGAGCAGGCGCACATCGTTGTCGAGGTGGAGGACAACGGGCCGGGTATACCGGAAGAGGACCAGGGAAAAATCTTCGATCCGTTCTACACGACCAAACCGCCGGGCATGGGTACGGGGCTGGGACTAAATATCAGCCGCAACATCATCGTCCAGAAACATCACGGCTTCATCAATCTGACCTCCCGGCCGGGCTGCACCGTCTTCTCGGTGCTGCTTCCGATCGACATGGCGGAGCAGAATGACACGGACAAATAGAAGGGGAATAGTGTGAAACCGGTAATAATGACGGTCGA
>CAYPYM010000241.1:0-5506 GCA_964414435.1 uncultured Ignavibacteriales bacterium
TTCCGCGGCGCCTCGCCGCCTCCGGCGCCGTATACGATGGGTTCGATAGCCTTCTATCTCGAACCCAACTACGGCACGATCACGGTGCACTGGAACGGCCTGAGGTCCGAAACGACTAAAGACGTCTTCTCCAACGACCTCGACTTTGAAGGCTATCGCGTCTGGATCGGGCGTGACGACCGTCGCGAGAGCTTCAGCCTGCTGTCGTCGTACGACCGGGAGGACTTCAACCGCTACACCTTCGATTCGGCCAGTAGCTCCTGGAAATTGAAGGACACGCCCTTCACCCTGGCGGAACTGCGTCAGATCTACAATGATTCCACGTTCGATCCGCTTATGTATCCGAGCCCGGCCTCTTACTACGAGCCCGATCCCGGCAACCCGTATTCGCGCGTGTACTTCAAACCGCAGGACTACAACCAGGCCGGCCTCGGCGGACCGGGTGAGATTCGGAAGGTCTACCCCAACCAGCCGTATCCGTCGACCCTCGACACAGCCGAAGCCGATACGTCGGAACTGACGCCGGCAGGCAACTTCAAGTACTTCGAGTACGCCTTCGACATCGAGAACCTGCTGCCGTCGGTACAGTACTATGTGAACGTCACGGCCTTCGACTACGGTTCGCCTCAGTCGGGTCTGTCGTCACTCGAGACGCCGGTTGAGCTCGGGGCCAGAATGGCCTACGCGCTGCCGACTCCGGGTCAGGTCTCCACGCAGAACCTGAAAGTCTTCGTCTACCCGAACCCGTACCGTCTCGACGCGGACTATCGCGGGCTCGGTTATGAAGGACGAAACAATACCCTGAACCAGCCGCCCGACCGCACCCGTGCGATCAATTTCGCCAACCTGCCGCCGAAGTGCACGATCAGCATCTTCACGCTCGACGGCGACCTGGTGAAGCAGATCGATCACGACATGAGTCCCAACGACCCCAACGCCTCGCACGACTCATGGGATATGATCACGCGGAATACGCAGCTGGTGGTCTCCGGCCTGTACTACTGGACGGTTGAGTCCGAGGATGGCAGTGTGCAGATCGGCAAGTTCGCGATCATCATGTAGCCGTCCAGAATCCAACGACTTAGAGCTTTTTCACCGGTGCGGTTCAAACCGCACCGGTGTTTCTTTGCGCCCTTCGATGCCACCAGATTTCTCTTGTGCCCCGGCCGATCTCGAATATATTATGTGAAATGAATCACAAACCCGTGCGTGACGAAAGGGATTCTGCATGAAGCTGCCGGAACTCCTCAAAATGGCCCAGACCACCCGAGCCGAATTCATCGATCTGAAGTTCAGCGACCTCCTCGGCGTATGGCATCATATCACCCTCCCCATCTCCTCCCTGACCAAGGAGCTTTTCGTTACCGGTGTTGGAGTCGACGGCTCCTCCCTGCCCGGCTTCTCCCGAATCGAGCGCGGCGATATGATCATGCTTCCCGACCCGGCCACCGTCTTCATCGACCCCTTCTTCGAACGCCCGACCATCTCCTTCCTCGGCGATATCATGGAATCGGCCGGCAAGATTATCCCTTTCTCACGCAACCCCCGCCGGGTCGCCGCCGACTCCGAGCGGTATCTGGAGAAAACGCTCAAGGGGATCAAGTTGATCCTCGGCCCCGAGTTCGAGTTCTACGTCTTCGACAAGGTCAACTTCTACCAGGGCGCCGAGAGCGCCTTCTACCATCTCGATTCTCTCGAGGCCGAGTGGAGCGCCGCGGCCGACGAAGAGAGCCTCGGCTTCAAGATCCCGTTCAAGAAGGGGTATCACATCGCGCCGCCGATGGACCGCACGTACAACCTGCGCTCCGAAATCGCGCTGTTGCTCAACGAAGTGGGCGTGAAGCTGAAATACCACCACCACGAGGTCGGTCCGGGCGGCCAGCACGAGATCGAGGTCCAGTTTGCGCCGCTCGGGCTGATGGCCGATCAGAGCATGCTGGTCAAATACATGATCAAGAACCACTGTTTCCGTAAAGGGAAATCGGCCACGTTTATGCCCAAGCCGCTGTTCAACGAGCCCGGCTCCGGACTGCACGTCCACCAGTTCCTCGCCGACGACAACGGTTCGATCTTCTACGACAAGAAGGGCCCCGGCTCTCTCTCGAAGATCGGACTGCACTATATCGGCGGCCTGCTCAAGCATGTCGATGCCATCCTGGCCTTCTCCAATCCGTCGACGAACTCCTTCAAGCGCCTCATCCCCGGTTTCGAGGCCCCGGTCGCCGGTACGTACTCGGTCGGCAACCGTACCGCCTGTATTCGTATTCCCGGCTATGAACGAAACACGAAGAAGATGCGCTTTGAGTTCCGTCCCCCGGACGGCACCATGAATCCCTACCTGGCCTATTCGGCGATGCTCATGGCCGGAATCGACGGCATCAGGAATAAAATCGATCCCGGCCTTCCGCTCGACCGCAACATCGACGAACTGCCGGCGGATGAGCTCGCCGCGATCCATCAGCTGCCGACCGACCTCACTAAGGCGCTCGACGCTCTCGAGCGCGACCATGATTTTCTCCTGGCCGGCGGCGTGTTCACCGAGGATTTGCTTGAAAGCTGGGTCGCCCTGAAACGCGCCGATGTCTCGGCCATTCGAGTCCGGCCGACGCCGCACGAGTTCGAACTGTATTACAACATCTGACGGCCTCGGACCGATCGCATAGCCCGCACCGCGCCCGGACCGCCTCACGGTCCGGGCCTCCTCACGCCGACAAGAAGACTGCAACCTGAAGACGGCAGTGGCCGTCTGATAGAAAAAGCGGCCGCGGTTTGAATATCCGCTCGCCCGCACGGTACCATTGTATTAGACTGTGGACAGAATCATCTATGTTTTCCAGAGCTACGTAAGGAGATTTCGCATGGAAACGAACCGATGGCTGCGGTTTGTCGCACCCGCCGTCGCGGTGCTGCTGATGCTTGTCGGCGGCGTCGCAACCGCGACAAACTCGCCCGGGGGCACATGGAACGGCGTCATAACCCTCCCGGGCACCTCTCTCGAATACACGCTCACCGTCAACACAACCGACTCCGGCCTGACCGGCGCGGTTGACATTCCCGCCCAGGGGGCATCCGGTATTCCGACGGTCGACCTTCGGGCCACCGATGACTCGCTCATTTTCGGGCTCAAGGGCATCCCCGGCAGTCCGACCTTCATGGGCGCCTACTCGGCCGATGGCGACACTGTCGCCGGAGACTTCTCCCAGGCCGGCGCAACCTTCCCCTTTACCATGACGCGGGTCAGCGCCGCCGAAGTGCAAAAAGCGGCGGCTGATCTCGATTCGACCGTCAGCGACATCCGCCACCTGATCGACAGCGCCCGGGTGACGCTCAAAGTACCGGGGGTCGCGGTGGCGATCGTGAAAAACGGCGAGGTGATCCTCTCCGACGGATTCGGCTACCGCAACGTGGCCGATAGTCTGCCGGTTACATCGAAAACGCTCTTTGCCATCGGGTCGTCGAGCAAGGCGTTCACCACGATGGCGATCGGGATGCTCGTCGACGACGGCAAGATCGACTGGGACGAGAAGGTCGGCACCTACCTGCCCTGGTTCCGGCTCGAAGACGAGTTCGCCTCGGACCGGGTGACGGTCCGCGACCTTGTCACGCACCGCACCGGCCTGCCCCGTTACGATCTGCTCTGGTACGGGTCGGATCTCACCCGCGACCAGCTCATCCGACGCATCAAGTATCTCAAAGCGGACAAAGGCTTCCGCACGACTTTCCAGTACCAGAACCTGATGTTCCTCACCGCCGGCGTGCTCGCCGGGCATGTCAACGGTTCAACCTGGGAAGATCTGATCCGCAACCGCATTCTCGATCCGCTCGGCATGACCGCCACCGACCTCTCGGTGACCGCTATGGAGAAGGTGCCCGACCGGGCGACCGGTTACACCCTTGATGACGACACGCTGAAAGTGATGCCGTATCGGAACATCGACAACATGGCGCCCGCCGGCGCGATCAACTCGAATGTCGATGACATGGCCAAGTGGGTGGAGTTGTTCCTCGACAAGGGCAAAGTCGGCGACAAGCGCCTTATCAGCGAGGCCCAGGTGAGCGAGATGTACACCTGCCAGATCCCGATCGGCGGCCCCCCCGGCGAACATACCGAACGGCTGCTCACCGGCTACGGCCTGGGCTGGTTTGTCGAGGCCTACCGCGGGCACTACCGGGTACAGCACGGCGGCAATATCGACGGTTTCTCGGCCCTCGTCTCATTCCTGCCCTACGACGGTATCGGGATTGTGGTGCTGACCAACATGAACGGAACAGCACTGCCGAGCACGGTCAGCCTCATGGCGACCGACCGGCTGCTCGGCCTCGAACCGGTCGACTGGCTCGCCCGCGCCGACGAGATGATGAAAATGGCCGACAGTGCAATGAAGGCATCGGAGAAGAGCGAAGAAGCCGACCGGGTCGCCGGCACCAAACCGTCACACAAGCTCGAGGACTACGCCGGGAGTTACGAAAACCCCGCCTTCGGCACGATCACAATCACCTACAAGGACAAGAAGCTTCATTCGGTCTTCCACTCCTTCGACTGGGACATCGAGCACTGGCATTACGATGTCTTCAAAGCCTCGGAGAAGACCCAGGGACAAGACGTGCTGCTGGAGTTCTGCTCGAATACCAGGGGTGACATCGACCGCTTCAGCGCCGCCCTCGAGCCGTCGGTCGACCCGATCGTCTTTGTCCGGAAGGCCTCGGCCGATCTCCTGCGCCCGGAGTATCTGCAGACCTTCCTCGGCAAGTACACGCTGGCCGGCACCGAAGTCACGGTCTCATACACGGGCGAGCGCCTGCAGCTCTCCGTCCCGGGCCAGCCGGCCTACACCCTCGAACCGTACAAGAACAACGAGTTTACCCTCAAAGACGTTTCGGGATACAGTGTCGTCTTCAAGCTGGGCAAGGACGGCGCCGTGACCGCGGCCGAGTTCCACCAGCCCAACGGCGTCTTCACGGCCGAGCGAGTCCCCGACTGACCGTCTCGCCATCCACGGATAACAAAAACGCGGTGTCCACTCGGGCACCGCGTTTTCTATTTTGCCGGCGGGCCAACGCTGTTCTAATCGTGGCGGTCGGCGGAATCGTAGACGATCTCACCGGCGGAGTCGCGCACCGCCACCGACACGTCGATTCCCTCGCGCACCGCCGCGGTGACGATGCAGAAATCCTCGAACAGGTCGAGACACCGATTCAGCCCCTTTTCCCCCTCCTCCGGATAGTCGACCTGGATATCGACCCGGCTCCTGCTCACCCGGAACCGGCCGCGGTCGTTGCGAATAATACTGGTCGTGACGGTGGTCTTCAGATCCTCGGGATTCGCTCGCGCCTTCTGCATGCAGAAGAGCAGGCTGGCCGAGAGGCAGTTGCCGATCGCCGCGGAAAGCACGCGCGCGGCATTGGGACCGGCGCCGGCTCCGAGCGGCTCCGGCTCATCCATGAGCAGTTCCTGAGGGGAGTCATCGAACTTGACGCGGAATTCAAAATCGTTCAGGCGTTCCAG
>CAYPYM010000242.1:0-4184 GCA_964414435.1 uncultured Ignavibacteriales bacterium
CGAAGGGTTTCGATCAGGCGCTGCATAGGGCGACTATAGAGACACCGACCGGCCCAGTCAATTTTTAAATGTCGGAGGAGAGTTCGATCGAGAGACGTGGCTGGTCGTACGATAGATCGGGATTCCAGCCAAGCGATAAGCGCACCGAGCGACGGCCGTCGGCCAGACCAAGTCCGATCCCGTAACCGGAGCGATACCGCTCATCGGTGCGAACGCCGCCATCCGCGGCCGGCACCCGATTATTGAGATAGGCACCGTCGTAGAAAGCGAACAGGTAGCCCGAATCGAATTGCCAGTGCGGTTCGACCGTGACCAGCGCCGTCCGCAACACGGCGAACTGCTCGTTGCGGTACCCGCGAAGTGTTCCCGGTCCGCCCACGAAGATCAGTTCCGAGAGCGGCGGCAGCGGCTGTGAGGTCTCCAACCCGCGATACTTCAGCTCCACATGGCCGACCAGACGGCTGAACAGCGGTTGATACATGGCGAGAGCGGCATCGGCGCGGGTTTCGTTGAACACCGCCCGGCCGGGACCGGTGGCCAGCGAATCGGTGTCGTAGCGACGGTTGACATACGCAATCGATGATTGGAACCGAATTCCGGATGTCGGATTGAAACGGCGGTCAAGACCGTCCCAACCGGAAAGAAACGCCGCGCGGTAAGCTGAATATGGCGGCTCCTCGTCGGCCGGTTCGACCCGGCGGAAGCCCAGTTCCATCCCTCCGCTGAACTGCTCACCGATTTGCGTACTCAGCCCGGACCGGGCGCCAAACTCATAAAACGAGTCACGGTAATCGCGCGTGGCCACTTCGCCGTCGAGACGCCCCGATCCAAACAGGAAAACCGGCTGCGAATAGCCGATCTGAAGCAGTTGCCGGCCCTCTTCCCGGCGCTCCGAGAGAATCCGAGCCTGCCGGCCGCCGCCCAGCAGATTGTTGAACCGAAGATTCAGGTGCCACACCACCTGCGAGCCGGTGTCGGCCGGGATATAGCCGCCGCCCGCCTCAATCGTGAGCGGTCGCTGCTCCTCGAAATCGAGACTTAGATCGGCCGAGGTATACCCCGCCTGCGGGCGGATTTTCGCGGGTGGGATATAGTGCACGAAATCGATCCGCTCCGCCGCCCGCTCGACCGCGGCCACCGCCAACGGCGTCAGCGTATCCCCCGGCGCGATAGGCAGGTATCGTTCAATGAAGGCGGGGAGGGTGCGGACCAATCCGCGCAGGTCGAGCCGCCGCAGGATCATCGACGGCCCCGGATTCAATTTCAGAGAGAGGACAACCCTTTCTCTATTGCGGCTCATCCCATCCACGTCAACCGTCGCATAGAGGTATCCGTGCGCGTACTTCCGTTCGAGAATCGATGTAATGAGGGAATCAACCGTCTTCGCCGCGAACGGAATGTGCAGGACGTAGGTCGTGGTGTCGTTCTCGATCACGTGCAGCGTGTCGAGCGTTGCGCGCGCACCGGCATCGATCAACGTGGTATCGGCGTGCTGCGTGACATCGGCATCGATATATCCCTCAGCCGAGAGCAGAGCGACAAGCGAGTCCGGCGAGGAACCTTGGCGGGCCAATCGCTCGACCGTAGCGGCGTTGTGCGGGCGGTCGCCCTCGAACCGCACTGCCGCACTCTGCGCACCAGATGCGATCGCCAGCAAGGCGAGTATGAATGGCACTATGTGCTTCATCAGAACTCCGCCACCATTTCGCCGCGCGCCGTGATCTGGGCCGGTCGGTTGTCGGCGTGACGCCCCGAGATCGAGGCATTGACGCGGAGGCTCTTCTTGATCCCGTAACGCAGTTCGACCGACCAGACCGCCCCCCGCTCGCCCGGACGGTTGTTGGTCAGGGTGTACGAGACAATCTCGGTCGCATCGGTGAGAGTCTGGCGATATAGCTCAACAGTACTGCGGAGCTCACCCCGGCTGATCACAGCCAGCCGGCTACCCGCCCGCACCAGGTACTGATCCGACTTCTCGCCGGTTTCGGCCGACGCCTTTCGATACCCGCCGCCGCCGCTGATTTCGTGAGGTCCGATTTGTTGTCGCCAGAGAGCATCGACCGCCCAGCCGTCGATATTGCCGCCGCCGGTGTAGTAGGCGTCGCGCTTCGATTGAAACAGATTGATCGACTCTTCGAAATGGCTCTGTCGCACCACCTGCTTCAGAGTCAGCGTTCCACTTCGATCGCGCCGTTCCCGGTTGGATCCGCCGACAGTCCGAATCTCGCGTCCCTGGTTGGCGGTGACATTGACCGCATGGGCGTTCGTGATCGGCAGCAGGCGGAGTTCGATATCGTAGCGGGTATTGTAGTACTGGTACGGCTGATTCGGATCGGACCAAAACGGCAGCGCCCAGAGTGCCGAACGGGAGCCGCTGTCCAGCAGGTCTTCCTCTATCCGTGAATTGAACCGCACGATCGCGATTCTCCAGTCCTTTGAGAAATAGAAGGTCTTCTCGCCGCGCGAGACCTTCGCCCGGTCGGACAGGATCTCCTCCACCCGGATGTAGTTGCCGTTCGGGTCCGGGACATACTGGCCGTCCTCCAGCGAGTAGCTCCCCTGCCCCGGTTCGACCTCGAGAAATGTCAGACCGCGCGAGTAACGCGTTTCTTTCGACAGCAGGTACGACACCGTGCTGTTCCAGCGACGGCGCGTGTTGGAATACTGCAGATTGAGACGGCCGAGAAAGTTGTTGTCGCGTCCCGATTGCTGTTCGAGCCACTGGTGAGCCAGGGTCGCGGTATAGTTGAGTGCCCCCATCCGGCGGCTCGATCGGAACTCCAGGCGGGTTCGCCTGAGTGACATCTGCCAGCCGCTGCTCAACGAGTCTTCCGCATAGCGCTCCAACGACAGCCGTTCGGTGTGGTGGTCGAGCGCGGCCTCGTAGCGTTCGAAGCGGGTGCCTCGGCTGCTGCCGCTGAAAGTGTTGGTTCGGTTGTCCGTTTCAAAATCGGTTCGCGCCTGCCAAGCCCGCGCAAGGTCGATCTGCACGCCGGCGTTGTAGGTGTTCACGGTTCCGGATCGGCTGCTGTCGGACAGGTCGGTGCGCACTCCGCGCCATCCGAGATTCACCCGGGTATTCGCCTGCGGGGCGACCGTGGCCCGCATTCCGCCGACGCGCGATTCGGTATTATCCCGGTACGATAATAGTGCGCCCTGAGGATACAGCGTCAATTGGCGAAGCGGCGACACGCTCAGATCGGCACGGTGCAGCCACTCGTCCGATTGCGGCGCGAAATCGAGCGGCAGATAGAAGTCGCGGTTGAAGTCCGGCTCATAGAGACGTTCGCGCGGTTGATAAGTAATCTCGCGCCGTCGGGAGCGTATACTGAGGTCGCCCGGCCGACCATCGATGATCACGGGTCGATCGAGTGACAACAGGTATAAACTGCCGTCGTTGTTGTTGTCGTCGAGCGGTGAAAAGAGGTTGCGATCGAAGCGGCTGTGGCGGATCTCCGCCCGGACATCGCCAACCACCTTGTTGCGCATTCCCCCCCGGGCAACGTAGTAATCGGTCTGGCGTGGCGCTGTCAGGATCACGATCGGGAGGAAGTCGCCGTTCGCGGTGCCGACAAACTGATATTGGCCCCCGCCTACGTTCTGGTACGATCCCGCCCCCGGTCCGACGTAGCTGAACGTGATTGAGTAATCGCCGGTGTCGGGGACTACGTACTGATAGACCGTGTCCGCCAGGCTGTCGGCGACAAGCACGTAGTGCCCTGACGTATCCGGCTGTACGCCGGAGCGCACCGCCTGAAGGGTGCTGTCGCCGGCCGCGGCAAGGATTTGCTTGTCGGCATCGGTGAGTTCCCCGGTCAACGGCTGGGCTTTGTCGTCGCCCTCGCGCAGCCAGCCGATCTCGAACGTCACAGACGAATCGCCCAGCGCCGCCCCGCCGCTTCCGGCAAACAGTTCCTCGCGATAAGCCGTCGCCTGCGGCTCGTAGTCGATCTCTATCCGACTGCGCGAGTCGATCGGGTATCCGACATTGAACGTGATCGTGCCGGCCGGGTAGTCCATCGTGTAGGCTTCGTTGGTGCCGCGCACGAGTAGGCGACCGTCGAGCCAGACCTGCTCCGATCCGGGCACGACCGGGGTGGCGCGTCCGCCGATCTGATACGGCCCCTGGACACCGTCGGTGCCGTAGAACCGCGCTGTCTCGAACAGTCCCTTGGGCCGGGCCG
>CAYPYM010000242.1:4194-5497 GCA_964414435.1 uncultured Ignavibacteriales bacterium
TCAGGCTGACGCCCGCCTGCCGCGCCCGATCGTGCCGGGCCGCGGCCGCCTCGACATGCCAGGCCGGATCGTGCAGTCGCAGCCAAGCGCCCGAGACTCGTTTGCCGCGCTCCTGCGGAAGGCCCCCGGGCGATTCGAGCGTCAGGTCGCCCACTTTCGCGGCGAATCGCCGCGACTCAAGTTCGAGGCTGATCTTATTCAATTCGTTGAGGCGGCTGTTGGCGGTGCCGTAGGCCGGGTCGTATCCCCGATCCGACACGGCGCCTTTCATCGTCAGGCCGGGGGTCAGTTCGCCCGAGAGCGACAGGTCGAGCGACTGGCTGAAATTCGAATTGGCGGCATTGCGGGTGGAAAAGCGAAAGGACTTCGCGCCCGATATTGAGATGTTACCGGCGCGGTTCGCCGGGATCGGTGCGGTCGGCGTGAGTTCGGTCGGTTGCGAGGTCGACGCGCCGGGCGCAATCGGCGGCGGCTTGCGTCCATAACGGATTTTCAGCCAGTCCGGACCCGGCGTATAGACAAGCTGAAGGGTGTCGTTCGGACCGGTTGAAAGACTGCCGAAATCGAACACTCCGCGAGAGTAATCGATAGTGTAGTCTTTGCCCCGCGTCAGTATGCGGCTGTTAAGCAAGACCGTGTCGGACTCATAAACGATGATACCGACCGCATAGCGAACAACACGCGCCGCCGGACTCGGCGGAATCGTAACCCGTTTCGCGTGAGCGGTCGACGCTGCTGCAAAGAGAAGAATGTAGGCGAGAAACCTTCGCATGCCGCACACCGTCCCGGCCGCCGCTACTGGTTTTCTCGAATGATGCGGCAGACGAGCAGGCGGTTGTTGCCGGAGTCGGCGATCAGGAGACGGTTGTCGGGGAGTACAATGAGATCGGAGGGTTCTTTCAGGTTGCCGCCGCCCGGGATATTGGGGCCGGCGGTGTAGAGGATGGTTCCCTTGCGGTTGCAGAGGAAGACGCGGCCGTCGGCGCCGTCGAGCACCCACACGGTGTTGTCCGCGAAGGCTGCGGCGATCGGATAATCGAAGGCATCGTTCGTGATGGCCTTGTCGAAATTGCCGTACTGGTCATACAGCGCGATCCGCCCGTTGCCGGCATCGCAGACGGCGAATTTGCCGTCGGGCGTGACCACGATCTTCTCGGGACTGGCCACCTGTCCCCCCTGATAGCCGAACTGTCCGATAAAGCGGTCGAACGATCCGGTACTGCTGTACACTGCAATCTGATTGCGCTGGCGGTCGGCCACCCACATCTCGCCGTATTGGTTAACGGCGAGGCCGCTGGGCGTG
>CAYPYM010000243.1:0-5491 GCA_964414435.1 uncultured Ignavibacteriales bacterium
GTTCAGCGCCGCCCGGTTCTGCTGACTGAGGTAGAATTCCCAGGCCCGATCGAGATTCGATTTGGTCGATTGGTAGAGGTTCTGCAGACCATTATCGTTCACCTCCGAGAGCGATTCCCGCACCTGCTCCATCAGTTCGGAGGTGCGTTCGAGCCGCGCCCGCAGGGCGTCTTCACTTTGTTCCGAGGTGCGCGCGGCCGACAGGGCGGCCTGAGCCAGCTCGCGGGCTTTGCCGGTCGCCAGGATCGCGGCGCCGTAGTTGCCGCCGCCGAATTGACCCTTGGCGGACTCCTGCAGCGTCACAGCGTTATCGTAGGCGACACGAGCCTGGGTCGACTTGGTCTGGTCGACGGCATCACGAGCCCGATCAAGCACCTCGTCGGTGCGGGCAATCTCCTGCTCGGCCCGGCTGCGGAGCATCTGCCCCTGTTGAGCTGCAATCGGCGCCGCCAGCAGCGCTATCGCCGCCAGGCTGACGAGGTATTTGGCTATGTGTATCTTCATATTTCTCGGCCTCCGTCGTATCGTCCGGAGAAATAGAAATCAAACGCCGTGCCAAGTTCGCGCGGCCGCCTTAACCTATTATAATACAGCATATTACTTCAGTAAACACAATTCCGATGGCCGATTCCATGTACCAGGAGGTACACTATATACTAAAGTACGGCCCATTTCGGTCGTCAGAGCCGGATTCCATGCACTTTCATCCGGCTATACAGGCGCCGGCGGCTGATTTTCAGCAGCCTCGCCGCTTCCGTCTTATTGCCGTCGGCCCGTTCCAGAGCCTCCAGAATCATCTGCTTTTCGGCGTTCTCGAGACCCTCGGCGGGACTCGCCGTCGCCGGCGCCAACGGGGCGTCGTCAACTTCAAGCGAGAAATCTTCGGCGCTGAGCGGCTCACCCCCGGCGAGAATCATCGCTCGTTCGATGACGTTGCGGAGCTCCCGCACGTTCCCGGGCCAGTCGTAGGCTTCGAGCAGGTGTTCGATGTCGGCTCCGAGCGCGGCGTGCGGGTACTGCCGTTCGGTCAGGAAGTGTTCGGCCAGCGGGACGATATCCTCGCTGCGTTCGGCCAGGGCCGGCACCGCAACCGGGAAGACGTTGAGGCGGTAGTAGAGGTCCTCACGAAAACCGTGGGAGTCGATCGCCGCCTTGAGATCACGATTGGTGGCAGCGACCACTCGGACATCGATATCGATCGTGTCAACTCCGCCGACCCGTACGAGCTGTCGTTCCTCGAGCACCCGAAGGAGTTTCGACTGCAGACCGGGTGACATCTCACCGATTTCATCGAGAAAGATCGTGCCGCCCTCGGCCAGTTCGAAGCGTCCGCGCTTGCGGGCGACCGCGCCGGTGAAGGCCCCCTTCTCGTGCCCGAACAGCTCCGACTCGAGCAGCGTCTCGGGCAGGGCGGCGCAGTTGACAGCAATGAACGGTTTCGCGGCTCGGGGTGACCGCTCGTGAATCAAGCGCGCGACCACCTCCTTGCCGGTGCCGGAGCGGCCGGTGATCAGGACGGTGGCTTCGGTGGCGGCCACCTTGTCGATCATCCCCTTCAGCTTCGCCATCACCGGGGCCGAGCCGATCAGACGGCTGCCCGCCCGGGCCCGGTCCTCGGCCTGGAAGTGGCCGGCCAGTGACTGGGTCCGCTGCCGCTCGACCAGTTTCCGCACGAGCAGTTCGAGCTCATCGAGTGAGAACGGCTTGAGCAGATAGTCGGCCGCGCCCTTTTTCATCGCCGTGACGGCCGACTCCACGCTGCCGTAGGCGGTGATCATGATTACCTCGGTGCCCTCTTTGGACAGGGCTTTTTCGAGCACGGCCATGCCCGAGATCTCCGGCATGGACAGGTCGGTGATGACGATATCGAACGAGTGCTTGTCGATCAGCTCCAGCGCCTCGGCCGGGCGGGTCGTGGTGGTGACGCGGTGGCCGCCATCCTCGAGCGCGCCGTAAATCAGCGACGTCATTTTTGGTTCATCATCGACAACGAGTATATTCGCCATTGGTTACTTTCGCGGCTGTGTGGGGATGCGCAGCACCACCTCGGTTGGTTTTCCAGCTTCCGATTCAATCAACATCTCTCCCCCCATCTCCTCAACGATTTTCTTGCTCAGGTAGAGGCCCAGCCCGGTGCCGTTCTGGCGGGTCGTAAAGAACGGTTCGAACAGCCGTCGCCTGACCGCGGCCGGGAAACCCGGACCATGGTCGATTACGACCAGCTCGACCTGATCGCCCCGAGATCGCACCGCCACGCCGATCTCGATCGGCTTCCCGCTCTCCCGGCAGGCATCGGCACCGTTGATCAACAGGTTGAGCAGGACCTGCCGCAGTGAACGGCGGTAACCGGTGAAGGCGAGTCCGGACGGAATGTCGTTGTCGATCCAGCCGATCTCCTCCGACGGATACTTCTGGTGCAGGTGTTTCCGAAGGCTGCCGATCAGCTCGCCTGGCTCGATCGGCTCCGGCGCCTCGCGCGAGGTCAGGCCGGCCCGCCCGGCGGAGAAGTCGAGATACCCGGTGACGATTTCGTTGAGGCGGTCAACCTCCTCGAGAATGAAGCGGCTCTCGGGGGCGGGGTCCTTCTTGTGCAGGCGTTCCGCCGATCCCCGGATGATCATCAGCGGGTTTTTCACTTCGTGCGAGACGACCGCCACCATCCGCCCGAGATACGACTCGGTCTGATTCAGGAACAGCTGCTGCTGGACCCGGTTGAGGCGACGCAGGACAAGCAGGAAGATGAGGCCGAGCACGAGCCCGCCCAGCAGCGAGAGACCGGTGGCGTAATACAGGTTGTGGCGCAGATCGGTCAGAGAGGCGAAATAGTCGACATCGGCCTCGACCCCGACCACGGCCGCCACGAACCCGCTGCTGTCGTAGAGGGGAGCGAAGGCCGACTTGAGATAGATGTCGCCGGAGCGGTACGACGGTGTCGCGATGGCGTCGTGGGAGACGCTGAAAAAGAGCGTGTTGATATACGGGCCGTTGAGCGCGGCGAGGAAATAGGTCGTATCTTCGTCGAGCGAGGTCGTGATCAAATACCGGTAGTTCGGATCGAGCACGAATACCTCGGCCAGCGAAGCTCCCCGGCGGATGTCCTCGACAATCGTGGCGGCGCGGGCGTACGATTCGAAATCACCGGCGACCAGGCCCTCCACGAGGCCGGGGTCGAACAAAGCCGCTGCGGTTGAGGCGGCGGTGGTGAGACGGCGGCTGAGCTGCTGGTCAAGCATCTGCTCGGCCCGGTCGTAGAAGATCCACCAGGCCACGTTGACGAGCACGATCAGCAGGGCGGTGAAGCCGGCTGCGGCCAGCAGTTTCTTGAGGTCGCCGTACATGTGGTAAGTATCGGGGGGACTTGCACTCCAGTCAATACAAACAATGACGGGTACGCGGCCTCACCCGGACATTGCAGCGGTCGGCGGGAGGAGGACCTTTCCGGGGGGCCGCAATGGTCTGCCGGGCCGCTTGAAATCCAGGCAATCCATTTGCGGGGAATCCACTTGACAGCGGAACGGAAATCTGTATATATAGGGGCTCTGAAGATTAGCCACGACCCCATCGTCTAGTGGCCTAGGACGACGCCCTTTCACGGCGTAAACACGGGTTCGACTCCCGTTGGGGTCGCCATTATTCTAACCCTCTCCCCAGCCAATGCATGCGCATTCCCGAAGCACCCGACACGGGCCACATAGGCTATGAATGCTTCGGTCCGGGGGATCCGCCGTGCCGCCTCGGGTCAAGGTCGTTCGGGTCGCCTGCGGACAAACAGACGATACAGCGACGGCAACACAAAGAACAACAGCAGACTCGATAGCGTGAAACCGCCGATCACCGCGATCGCCAGCGGCTGGAGCATCTGAGCGCCCGTGCCCAAGCCAACAGCCAGCGGCAGCAATGCGAGAACGGCGGCGAGCGTCGTCATGATAATCGGTCGCGTCCGACGTACGCAGGCGGTAGTCATCGCCGAATCGAGGTCAATTCCCTCGGTACGAAGCTGTTTGAATTCGTGCATGATGAAGACGCTGTTTTCCGCGACAATCCCGATAATCATGATCAGGCCGACGAAACTCGAAATGTTAAAGGTCGTCCCGGTCACGCGAAGCGCGCCGACAACCCCGAGCAGCGAGAGCAAACACGTCGTGAGAACGGCAATGGGAACGGCGAACTCACCGAATTCAAACAGCAGCACGAGAAAGACCAAAAGGAACGCCGTGAGCGCGACAACGAGCAGGCCACGAAACGATTGCTGCTGGGTCTGATAGACGCCCCCGTACTCGACCGTCACACCGGGCGGCAGGACCAGCCGGTCGTGCAACAGTCGCTTGATCTCGGCGATCGTGCTGCCGAGATCCCGTCCCTCGATACGGGCGCTTACCGCCACCACCGGCCGGAGGCCCTCCCGGTCCAGCTCGGCCTGGCCGCCGGTGAAGTCGAAGGCCGCAACGTCCCGCAACGGGACGAGAACACCGTCGGCGTTGACCACCCGGACCTGTTTCAGTTGCTCGAAGTCGGTTTTGTACGGCGGCGGGTAGACCACCCGGAGCCCGATCAGTTTCTCACCGTGCTGGATATTGGACGCCACCGCGCCGCGCATGATCGTGGCCAGTTGCTGTTGAATATCCTCGGTGGTCAAACCAAACCGGGCGGCGCGCTGGTTGTCAACCTCGATCACATACGAGGGTCCCGAGATGACGACACCGTCGAAGACATCGACCACCCCCGGCACCTTCTCGATCAGGCCGGCGACTTCCTGCGCCTTGTTTTCGAGCATGGCGACACTGTCGCCAAACAGCTTGATCTCGACCGGCTTGGGCGAATTGGTCAAATCTCCCAGCACGTCGCCCATGAGCTGGCCGAAATCGATATCGAGGGCGGGCTCGGTCGAATCGACCACCCGGCGGACATCGGCGATGACGTCGTAGATCGATCGCGAACGCTTCGTCCTGAGCTTGACGAGAAAATCACCGGTGTTCGGCTCGGTCAGGAAAAACCCGAGCTGGGTGCCGGTGCGGCGGGAGTATGATTCCACTTCGGGTATCTGCGTGAGCGCCTGGCCCACCCGGTTGAGCATGGCGTCGGTCTCGCTCAGCGATGTCCCCGGCGGCGAGACATAGTCGAGCACGAACGTCCCTTCGTCCATATCGGGCATGAAGCCGCTGCCGGTGCCGCGATAGACAAAATAGGCGGAGACGCCGATTGCCAGCACCACCGGGATCATGGCGACGCGGTAGCGCAGCAGAAAACCGAGCACGCCGCGATAACCGTGAACGATTCGAGACGGCGCTGATTCTCGTCGAAGTTCCGCCTCGATCGTTCGCCGGCTCAGGAGCAAGGCGGCCAGGAGCGGGGTGGCCGTGGTCGAAATGAGGAAAGAGACGGCCAGGGCGAAAATCATCGTGATTGCGAGCGGTGAAAAGAAGGCGCCGGTGAGACCGCTGAGAAAGATGAGCGGAAAGTTGATAACGATCGTGCAGGCGGTTGAACCGAC
>CAYPYM010000244.1:0-5481 GCA_964414435.1 uncultured Ignavibacteriales bacterium
CGCCGCCGGAGAGACTGCGCACCATCTTGAAACAGTCTTCGCCGGAGAAACCGAACCGGGCCAAAAACGAGCGCATCCGGCCGACCTCGACCATCGGATCGACCTCCCAGATATTGTCGAGCACGGTGGCTTCGACCCGAAGGTCATCCAGCTCCTGATCGAAATAGACGACATCGACATTCGACCCGATACTGATCTCGCCCCTGATCGGCGCCAGTTCCCCGAGCAGCGCCTTCAAGATCGTCGTCTTGCCGGAGCCGTTGCGCCCGACCAGCCCGATCCGCTCGCCGCGGTAGATGTCGAACGTGACATCCTCGACCACCGGATCGATGCCGTAGCCCAGGGAAACATCGCGGACCTCGAGCACGTGCGCGAACGACCGCCCCGATGATTTCATTTCGATACTCGGTCCGCTGCCGTCGGAGCGCGGCGGGGGAATCCGTTTCAGCCGCGAGAGGTATTTCAGTTTCGACTGCGCCTGTTTCGTCTTCTGTCCGGCCATGTTGCGCCGGATGAATTCCTCGATCCGCTTGATCTCGTCCTGCTGATGGCGGAAATGATGCTCGTGCAGCCGCCGCCGTTCGCGCCGATCAACCAGGTACTTCTCGAATCCGCCGTGATACAGATGGATCTTGCCGAACTGGATCTCCCAGACCTTGTCGACCGTCGCACCGAGAAACGCCCGGTCGTGCGAGACGATCACGTACGTTTTGTCGGCTTTCTTGAGATACTCTTCCAGCCAGACGGTCGATTCGATATCGAGGTGGTTCGTGGGCTCATCGAGCAGCAGCAGGTTGCCCCTCCCGGCCAGCGCCATCGCGAGCGCGGCGCGGTTCTTTTCACCGCCGGAGAAATTCGCCATGCGTTCCTGGTGACGGCTGCTCTCGAACCCGAGCCCTTCCAGAATGATCTTCACTTCGTTTTCGAAACTGAAGCCGCCCTCGGTCTCGAACGCGTGCTGCAGCTCACCGAGGCGGGTGAGGCTGGAACTGTCGTGCGGATCGCGCCCGAGATGTTCCTCGAGCGCGGCGATTTCCCGGCGCTTCTCGAGCAGGTCCTGCCGCGCCGACGCCACATAGGCGAACAGCGGCGTATCGAGCACGGCCGATTTGTCCTGGGTGATGTAATCGATGCGGCAATCGCGCGCGCGGGTGACACTGCCGGTGTCAACCTCGAGTCGTCCGGTGATAATATCGAAGAGGGAAGTCTTGCCGATCCCGTTCCGCCCGACCAGACCGATCCGATCACCGGTGTTGATCGTGAACGACACCGCATCGAACAGAACCTGGTCGTCGTAGCGCTTCGAGATATTCTCGGCGGCCAGGAGCGACATCGCCTATTCCTCCGGTTGTGCGCCCCGCGAGAGCAGCATTTCGATCAGCAGCAGCACCGCCGCGATCCACAGAAAGATCTGCCACAGCTCCTTGCCGTAGCGGAACTCGGAAATCATCGAGGCCAGGTTGACCGTCGGGCCGAGATCGTGATACTCCTTCGCGCCGACCGCAACCGCGAACTGATCGGGATCGACCGATGTCAGGTTGCACTCGTCCGGATCGATATTGATCGCGAACTGGTCGATCTGCTGGCCGAGATAGTTCACCTCGTAGATCCCCGGACGGTCGGTCGGCTGCGCCCGCAGCACGAGATTGCCGGCGTCCTCCTCGGGCGCGAGGAAGAAGCGGCTGCTGTCGGGTGTCACCAGTTCCATCGATCCGGAGAGCGACCCTTTGATCGCGACATTGCGCGAGGTCGACGGCCGCGAGTAGAGGTTGAGATCGTAGCCCGAAAGCTGGGCCGCGAGGTACTCGCCGATGCGCGAAATAAACGGCACGAAAAAGGCATGCCCGGTGATATCCGAGTAGCTCGGCCCGAGCGGCGCCGGCAGCGTAATCACCCGTCCGCGGCCATAGGTCGTTTCAACCAGCGCCGGGCGGTTACCGGAGAACTCGGCCAGCGTCCGCGTTCCCGAGATCGTGTGAAGTTTCGGCAGCGTGTAAAACTTGAGTTCCGGCAGCTTGCCCTTTTCGAAATTGAACACCGAGAAAATCGGGTGCTCGATCTTGACCGACTGCAGCGTGTAATAACCGGCGCGCGAGAAATTCTTTCGGGCCGCCTCATCGTAGACCACGCCCGTTACCTCCGACCACTGCCGGTTGAACTTGTCGATATCGGTGTCCCCGCTGTAGGTCACGAAAAGCGCCGTGCCGCGCTGGACGGCATACTTGATCCGGTCGACATACGAATCGCTCAGCGACGAGGTCCCGGCCAGCACGATCACGTCGAAATCCGACAGATTGTAGCTGCCCAGCTCGCCCGGCGTCGCCTGCTTCACCGACCAGTACTGGCTGAGTGACGGTGACGGGATCAGCGCCAGCGAAATGAACTGCGCGATCGGGTCGTCGTTGATGATCAGCACGTTGAACTGATCCGGGATATGGAACGAGAAATAGTAGCGGTTGTCGCCGGCAAACTGATCGTCCGAGAGCTCCACCCAGCCCGAGTGGTAGCCGCCGCGGGTGATCGCCTGGGTGAACCGCACCGCCTTGTCGCCGTCGGCGGCAACCTTGACATCGCTCTGCGACACCCGGCGACCATCGAGAAAGAGCGACGCGATAATATCGTCGCGGTCCTTGTCGCCGTAGTTGCGCACCCCGGCGACAATTTCGAAATCGTGTCCCGGCACGAGCAGCTGCCCGCCGAAATCGACCTTGGTCACGCCGACATTCTCGTTATCCTCGATCGGCAGATCGACCAGATAGACGTTGGCGCCGAGATCGGCCGCCAGACCGCTGTCGGGGAGCGAGCCGCGCTGACGGTCCGAGACAATGTAGATTTCCTTGTTCAGGTTCGATGCCTGCTTGACCAGCGTCGCCGCCCGGTCGAGCGAGCCCTGCAGATCCGCCCGGCCGTATCCGGGGCCGAGCCGGTCGAGCTGTTCGAGCGCCACCCCGGCCGAGGCGAACTTCGGCGTTTCCTCGAATTCAGCGGTGCGCACCATCGGCAGCAGTTTCACTTCGTCCGACTCGCCGAACGTTCCGAGCAGATCCTCCGTTCGTTTGCGGGCCAGCTCGAACAGGTTGCCGTCGCGGACATAGCGGTTCATCGAGGCCGAGTTGTCGAACAGGATCACGGCCGAGACCGAGGCATGCGAGCCGACCCCGCCGCCCTCGGTGGTGGGCCGGGCGAAGGCGAGCACGACCGCGAGAATGATGAGCATACGGAGCAGCAGCAGGAGGAGCTGGCGGATCTTCAGCCGCCGGACCTGGCGCCGCTGCATTTCCTTGAGATGCTTGAGCGAGGAGAATTCGACCACCTTCACCCGTCGTTTGGAAAACAGGTGGATCAGCAGCGGGATTAACGCCGCGGCGGCGGCGAAGAGGACGGTCGAATTGAGAAAGTTAAACACGAGTCAAACTACTGCGAGTACGGGTGTTCGATAAGATTTCGGGCCTGTGCCTGATGGTATTCGGCGGAGGCGCCGGAGATCACCGCGCCGTAGTAGTCGGTGGCGGCGGTGTGATCGCCGAGCACATCGGAAAGCTTGCCCAGCCACAGGTTGATCAGGCCGATATAAAACGGCCGCGTCTCCAGAAACAGCGCCATCTCCAGCGAATTGTAGGCGTTGTCGGTGTCGCCGAAGCCGAGCGCCGCGATGCCCATCCACATATATATCGACGGATTGGTCTGGTTGGTCTGCAATTCGTGCTGGTAGGCGCTCAGCGCCGCCGAGAAGTAGTTCATGGCGCGGGCGCTGTCGGCTTTGTTGCGATGACGGCGGACCAGCTCGCCGAGATAAATCCGGCTCTCCCCCTGCGGACCGTTGCCCTTGGGATCGCTCACGATCTCCACCAGCAGTGATTCCGCCGTAGTGGTATCTCCGGTGTAGAGCGAATTGAGGGCGAGATTGAACCAGAGCGTCTGGTCGGTCGAATCGACCGCACGACCGTTGAGCAGGGCTTCGCGGGACTGATCGTAGAGGCCGTTCATCATTTCGTAGGCCCCCAGCGCCAGCCAGTTGCGCGGATCGGTCTGGTCCAGCGCGAGATGTGCCTTGGCCACCTCGGTGGCGTCGTAATAGTCGCCTTCGTAGAAGAGCGACCGCTTCAGCACGCCGAGCGCGTAAAGCGAATCGATATGGCCCGGCGCCATGTCCAGCATGGAGCGCGCATACTCTTCCATCCGGGCATAGTTGTTCAGTGCTTCGGCCTTCTGAATCTCCTGACCGAGCATCGCCCACGTGATCGTCACGGTGTCGATATAATTTCGCCACTGACCGTCGAGCGAATCGACCGAAGTCCCGTAGACCGACGCGAGCTTGTCGCGAAGGTTGAGGTCATCGGCCTCGGAGTAGAGCTGCCGGAACTTGCCGACACCGTAGCTGTCGATCAGGAAACGGGCGAAGGTGGCCGACATTCGGTCGGCGATCACCGGATCGGCGGTGAGATAGGCATAGGTATCGAGCAGGCTGTCGAGCGGCATTGTCTGGCCGGCCTCGAGCATCTTTTTCATGTCGTACATGGCAAACGAACCATAGTTCGCCCACCCTTCGGACAGGAACGGCGGGGCGTAGCCGAACTGGCGCATCAGGCCGAGATAGTCGACAACAAACGGATCGAGGGTGATCGTCCCTTTTGCCAGCAGCACAAACGTCGTGTTTTTGGTCGGATCCATCATCTGGCCGAAGCGCTTGTCCCAGATCACCGAGGGGATCTGGCAGGGGCACATGAAGACGAGCGCCTTGCCCGGCAGATTCAGGTTGAAGCCGCCCCGGAACTGGCGATAATCGGTTTCGAGCAGACCCTTGGCCGTGTTCCAGTAGAAATCGGCGTACGACCCCGGGACATAGTAAAGATCCATATTGGCCGACGGCTGGAACTGAAAGACGTCCTTGCCCTCGTGGTCGAACGGGCAGAGGGAGGTATCGATCGCCACTTTCTGCTGCGGCGTCACCACCAGCGAGTACTTCGCGCCGTTCTTGCCGATGATGTCGTCCATGCGGGCGGGCAGGCCGAACTCGACCCGGTACCGCCGCGAGTAAGTGTTGGCCGGCGGTCCCAGCGTGACCACGTGTATGGTAAAGGCCGCCCCGGCCGAATCGACCGATTCGGTCTGCAGGTCGGTCGAGAAGCTCAGGAGAAAGCCGGTCTTGGATTTCCCGGCGATCGCCTCGGTCGTGTCGCTCATGAGGTGAACGGGACCCTGGGGACCCTGCTGGAAAATGTCGAGCGCGTACTCAACCCCGTCGGCGGCCGCCGACAGTTGCCACGAGGCAAGAAGAAGGGCCGCTGCCGTAATGATCAGTCTCTTCATATCTACGTCTTATACCTCTGGAGGCGCACTGCGCCGATAGAATCTTACGCCGGCCCGGCGTCGTCGACCGCGACCAGACGGCCGTCCTGCATGATCGGCAGGACCGGCATCGAGTCGACCGCCGCCGCCGTTTCAACATCACCGGCGAACCCTAATTCAGTCAGACGGCGA